>CAMWKM010000157.1 GCA_947174835.1 uncultured Prevotella sp. | reverse complement strand
CGAGAGATTGAGTGTCGGTTGTTAATCGGTTATTTTACGTATCTCTGCAGGGATGCCCATCGGTGCCGATGCACCGATGTTGAATCCTGCGGCTATGCGATACTCTATGCCGTGATGACTCGGAAAGACATAGTTCTCCTGAGCCAGAACAGGGCTATTGACTGTGGCCAGCAATGCAACGCCGGCAATGGCTAAAAAGTGATGTTTCATTACTGGCAAATTATTTCAACGTCATCAATAAGTAATGTACTGCCCGGAGCACCGTCGTACTCGTCACCGTTGCGGCTCGATGAAAATATGATGGTAAGATTGTAGTGCCCACGTTCCATGAGGTTGTTGTCGAAATCGGCTCTGTAGACAAAGTCAAGTTCGAATGGTACATATCCCTCACCGGGAGTGGCATTGACCTCTTCGGTAAGTTCGGCACGTGCAATAATACTCTCACTGTTTTTGGATGTGTATCCGTTCAGATGCGATTCGCCCATATCCGTTCTGTAGAGAATGGCCTGAATACGGCAGCAGTCTTCCTTGCCGCCTTTGTTTGTCAGGCCGCCTGACCGATATTTATACATACCTTTCAGGCGTAGTGGCTTACTCATAAACGGCAGACCGAACATCGTGGATTCTTTAGGATCATACTTTGAACTGTCGAACTGTCCGATAAACAGGTTGCCGGCAGCAATCGGTTTATCTATCTGTCCGGTGAGACGAGTGATGAGTTTGGCTGCGTGTTTACCCGAATATGATTCCTCAGTGGGCTGGGTAGGAAACACTGTATAGTCGTCGAACTTGTCGGTCAGGAAGTTGTAGGCTTGATTACCGCACGACCATACCATCATGCGAGTCGATTCCTTCACCTCATACGGAATAAGATAGCGCATCTTGTCGGGCTGTAGCCAGTGCTCAAATTCGTATCGGGTGGGAATAGATGTTATGCGCACGCTCAGCCGGTAGTCAAGAGACCATTGGCCGTCTTCGCTTGTCACGCGAAAGGTGCGTGGCAAAGTGTAGTCGGTCACCGTGGCCGGTTCGGGAACTATTGTTGCACCGGGCGACAACTCAAACTCCAGTTTCAGGTTAGATAGGTCGGTTCCCGGCACGGCATACGCCTCGATTTCACCACCGGGATGTATAACAACATTGCTCAGATTGCCTTCGGGCGATGTGACGGCAATCACGTCCACATCTATATCAGGCAACTCGCCCTTGATGCAGGACGTTAGTCCGACAAGGGCGAGAAGCAATAGTTTGTGGATTCTTGAAATCCTGAATGTCATAGGTTGGCGGTATTACTGAGCCTGCTGGCGCAGGTTAATTTTTCCATCGGCTGCGATGAATGTATCGGCAGGCATCTTGCGACCTGTTGCACCCCATTGGCCAAGAGCGAGCACACAGATGTATTTCTGGGGAGCTGCCATCACATTAACACCGGGACCTACGGGGTCGAGCTTACGGAGTGAGTGGGCATAATTGTCATCGAATACCATGTTGCGGTACAGAATCATAACGCCCTTGTCCCATTCGTCACCGTTCCATTCCAAAATGTTGTAGTCGTTGGCTTCGGCAATCTGCTTGATTTGGGCATATTTGTCAGACCCCTTATCAACGAGAATATAGTTAGCGAAGCCGTTGGCGTCGATTTTTGTTTGATAATCGCTGATGGCAAGCGGAGTGTATGTGTCTTTGTTACCTACGCAAACCGACCAATAGCGCATATCTGTTTTGCCGTATTCGGCTGGGCTTTTGGGATAAGAAGGAGCCTTGAAGTTGAACATCATGACTTCGTTCTTCTCAAGCAGGTTACGTGAATAGCAGTATTCAGCCGGGCCGTTGGGATAGGCGTATGAGAACGGTGCACGGAAGAAAAGCATATTGTCTGATGCGGTGAATGCTGCACCGGGCAGTTCCATATCACCGCGCAGACCGCTGAGCACACGCTCGGGTGTGGCGATGAATTGCTCTGTCCTAAGGTCAAGTCCCTTAATTATCGGCATTGCTACGCTGCCTTTGATGTCACCCTGTGGAATATAATAGCGCAGAATTGTACACACTTTTTTCGCCTTGGCGTCAAACCAAATTACATTGTCTTTGCCTTTGGCAACTGAAGCCGGGGCGTTGGTAGGCAGAACATAGATTGTGTATTTCTGGGTCTTGCTGCCAGAACTGATGTCCATTTTGCTGATGCCTGTGGCATCTACAAACGGGTTTGTATATCCGGGATCGGCTTTGATTTCGGTATCCATCAGACTGAAGTTGTAGCCCTCTTTGTCGACATAACTCGTCTGTTCGTCATCATCATAGACGTTATAGCTCATGAAACGTGCTACAGGAAATGAGCCTTCGATAACCAGACCTGTCTCAGGGTTGGCTTCTGCATCGAATGTGTATTCCCAATAGTAGGCAAAATGATCGGGATAGAACTGGAGCGTCATATTGTCGCCACGCAGAACAGGCCCCCACATGTCTTTGTATTCAATCTCCTTATTTCCATTGTCATCGTCGTCATCGCTGCATGATGTCATGCAAAAGCAAAACGAACTTATTGCAACAGCAATGCTCGCGATTTTTGTTAGGCTTAATAATTTCATAACTTTTCCTTTCTAATAATAATTCTATAAATAGTTTACAATATGTTTTGACCTGCAAAATTAGGTAAAAAACTCCGTCTAACTAACAAGTTTTGCATTTGCAATTACGTTTTTATACAACTTTAACTTTTTGAATAGTTACTTAATTCCGAATTGGTGTAAAAAATAAGTTAAAAACATTTTTCCAAGAAAAAATATTGTTTTATAACGTCATAACGTCACTTTTT
>CAMWKM010000156.1 GCA_947174835.1 uncultured Prevotella sp. | reverse complement strand
CAGGAGATCTACACCGAAGTAAAACGAATGGCACAGGCCAATGTAGACAACTCCAACGCTGATCCGCTGATCAGACAAATCAACAAGTTCAAGTTGGATGCCCTAAACTATATGGCTATGAAAATGCGCGAAGAGATGCCCGACTCTACTGCCGAGTTTCTGGACAAGGAAGCATTGTCGCTGCATATCTTCATCACCAACTACACTAATTCGTTGGTGAGCAACAGTCAACAACCTGCAGCCCACCAGATGAAAGTCATCAAGGCTTACATGGATGCCAGCTATTCAAACCCCTTGTTCAACGACAACGACAAGGAGATAGTGCTGGCTTACTTCAACGACGGTAACAATCTGACCCGTTTCTCACTTGACACCGACTGGCGTCGAGCCGTGCTGGCAGCCGAGGAGGCGATGAAAAAACTCAAATAAGGTTTAACATCGCCTTCACGGGCTATCATAATTTATATCTTCAATTCCCTGAGCAGTTCGCTCATACGTTGCAATGTGGAGATGCGGGTGGGAACAAGCGGCAGACGCAGTACGTTCTCTATAAATCCCATTTCGTGCAACATAGCCTTAACACCGGCAGGATTGCCATCAACAAAAAGCAGAGAGAAAAGATCCGTAAAACGATGGTGAATCTTTCGGGCAGGGTCGTATTCACCGCGCATCTGTAGACGTATCATCTTCGAAAACTCCTTGGGTAATGCGTTACCAATGACGCTAATCACACCCACAGCGCCACATGACACCATTGGGAACGTCAACGAGTCGTCGCCAGAGATTACATCAAAGTCCTTAGGTTTGTTCTTGATAATCTCGTCCACCTGTTCCAGATTGCCGCTGGCCTCTTTGATGGCCACGATATTCTCGCAGTCGCGGGCGAGACGCACCGTAGTCTCTGCCTTCAAGTTGACACCTGTGCGACCTGGTACATTATAGAGCACCACGGGCAAAGAGGTGGCTGCGGCAATGGCTTTGAAGTGCCGATAGAGTCCTTCCTGCGAAGGTTTGTTGTAGTAAGGACACACACTCAGAATACCATCAATACCCTTGAAATCTCCATTCTTCAGTTCCTCGACCACGGCAGCCGTATTATTGCCGCCACAACCCATCAGGATGGGCACGCGAGCCTGAACCTTATCGACTACGAGTTGCTTGATACGAGCCTTCTCATCAGCCGTCAGCGTAGGTGTTTCTCCCGTAGTAGCAAGAATACAGAAGAAGTCGGCTCCGTTCTCCAGCTGATAGTCAACCAAGCGTTGAAGTGCGTCGTAGTCTACAGTTCCATCTTGTTTAAACGGAGTAACAAGGGCGATGCCCAGCCCTTTAAATATATTGTAAACCATATTTTATTATTGTCCTTTAAACAGTTCCTTGATTCCTCCTATGCTGCCCATCAGGTTTGTGGCCTCATAGGGCAGGTAGACCGTCTTCGTCTTATCGCCCTGAGCCAGTTCTTCCAGCATCTGGATGTATTTCTGAGCCAGCAGATAGTTGGCAGGATTGGTGCTTTTACCCACGGCCTCGGTAATCAGCGAGATGGCCTGAGCCTCAGCTTCGGCCTTGCGGATACGGGCTTGAGCCTCACCTTCAGCTTGCAGTATAGCCTCCTGTTTAGCAGCTTCGGCACGATTGATCATAGCAGTCTTCTCACCTTCTGATGCCAGTATCTCGGCAGCCTTCTCACCTTCTGAAGTCAAAATCTGCGCACGCTTGTTACGCTCGGCCTGCATCTGCTTCTCCATAGCATTCAACACCGTGGCAGGCGGTGTGATATCCTGCAGTTCCACACGGTTCACTTTCACACCCCATTTATCAGTAGCATCATCCAACACTGCACGCAATTTCGTATTGATCGTATCGCGCGAGGTCAGCGTCTCGTCCAATTCCAACTCACCAATGATGTTACGCAACGTCGTCTGCGTCAGTTTCTCGATGGCGTTAGGCAGATTGTTGATTTCATAAGTAGCCTTAAAGGGATCCATGATCTGGAAATAGAGCAGTGCGTTAATCTCTGTCTGCACGTTATCTTTCGTAATCACGTTCTGCTTGGGAAAGTCATACACCTGTTCACGCAAGTCTATAGCGTTCGAGTAGACATAGCGCCCATACTTCAGCACCACGATATTCTTCGCTTTGTCCACGAAAGGAATGATGATGTTGATACCCGGTTTCAACGTAGCATGATAGCGACCGAGCCTCTCTATAATCTTGGTTTCCGACTGTGGGATAATGACCAATGCCATCTTGGCAAAGATGATAACCAGCAGCACTGCGGCTATCAGAAAATACAATGTAATCTCCATATCGTTTTATTTTTCATTGTTTGACAACAGTAAGAATAATGCTCTCTCGGCTCACCACCTGCACCTGTGTACCTACGGGCAGTTCCTCCTGACCGGCCGACTCTGCTTTCCAGTCGTCACCGTCGATGGCAACGCGCCCATAGTGTCCCGGACAGATAGTCTCCGTCACACGTCCTTTCCTGCCTATCAAGGCATCGGCATTGCTCACGCGCAGTTCTTCTCCTCGATGGAGATAACGATGGGCAAAAGGTCTCACCGTGAAAATACAGATCACCGTCAATACTACAAAGACGCTTATCTGCACATAAACGCCCGTAAAAAGCGATGCGATGGCAGCACCCACGGCTCCTATTGAGAAACAGAGAATAAAGAAGTCGCCCGAAGAAAGTTCAAGAATCAGCCCCAGCACAGCCACCACGGCCCATACTTGCCACATATTTTCAGCCAAATAGTTCCACATCATGCTTACTACTTTTACGTTTCACCCTGCAAAGATAAGAAGAAAAAACAAATTACGCAAATATTATCCATAAAAACGTATGCGTTTAGACGGTGTTCATTCAACACTCGCAAGGAGAAATCGACATAAGCCTTAAAATATGTTACTGACTTATACTGATATAGGTAGACACATTTAGTAACAATTAAAATGTGTAATATT
>CAMWKM010000155.1 GCA_947174835.1 uncultured Prevotella sp. | reverse complement strand
CATTTATATCTTGCAAATGTACACATTTTTATTGAGAAAGTGGCATAAAATTGTTGTTTCGTGCGTAATTTAAGTAATTTTAATGTAAGTTCGACGAATTTATAGCAATTATAATTAACTGATAATCTTGTTATTAAAAGAAAATTAGTTCAAATTCATTGTTAATATTCAGCATTCGGTTTATCGTCTGTTGCATAAAAACATTACATTTTTAGCAAAAGATTCCTTTTGTTCCTCAAAAACATATATACTACTATGAGCAAGAATCTACATTCAGCTTAATTGACTGACATTATAATAGTTATAATTCGTCGAACCCACGTTAATTTAGGACTACATCGGTTTTATCATTGATTTGATGAAGGTGATTTCTTCTTCTGTCAGATTGTATTTGGCATAGAGTTGTGTATCGATTTCTTCAATGTTCTTGCTCCAATCAATATCGCTATTTGCTGTGAAGTCCTGCATCGGGACAAAACGAAACACATCTCTTGACACTTGCATGGTACCTCTTCCAAAATAAAGTAACACTTTAAAGAAGTTTGTAGAGCTATATTTGTGACAATTCGACATTTCTTCTTCTGTTTCGAATGGTCCAATCACTAAAAAAGTTTCAGTACATATTACGTCAGGATTGGCTTGAATTAATTCAGGAGGATTTATTGCATCTGTCGAGTATGCTTTAGAAATAAATAGCTTATATTTGTCTATCCATTCGACTCGTTTGTAGATTGCGTTCTTATCAACATAACCCACAACACGTTTTGCACCACCTTTGATACCATAGACACCCCATATCTTGATACTGTTGGCAAAAGGACACTCTTGCAATTTATATTCAGGGTATGCTTGTATATTATTAAAGAGGTCTGTATTAATACCAAATGGCTTTCTTGCTGATACTATTTGGCTGAATTTCTCTGACAGACTTACAGAATCAATTAAATTTTGTCTTCTGTCATCTCTAATAATTATATCAGAATTGCCATCAGTAAGTTTTCTGATAGAATTAAGGATTTTACCGTCAGATAGGTGGTAGATATATCTCAAATATCTGTCATTATCATAGTTTTCGTCATACAAGAAGTAACAAATGCCACCGTCATTATGAGCTGTGGGGAATATTTCTCTATCATTCTCATAATCAACTATAAGGGCAATATGGCGGTCATTCATCATTGAAGAGCGGAAAGGTTTAAGAACAACTTTGCCTCCGACCATCCATTTTGACGGCATTATTATGGAAATGAATTGAGGCTTTACAGCCTTAGATATATTGACAAAATCTTGATAAACTGGATTAGAAGCGTCATCGGATGCCCCACTTCTATCATTTACCTGATACGGTGGATTACCTACTATTGCATTTATTTTCACGTTCTTTCCTACTAAATCGCCTACTTTCTTGATAAAGAGTTCGGGCTGTTTTTTAATTTTGTTGATTAAATCTTCTGGTGCCCACATATTGGTCTTTCCTTTGCGGAAACCAAGAAGTGTGCGGCGGGTAATGGCTTTTGCCATCGGCGTCTTGCAGATGACGAAGATGTTTTCTGCCACTACCTTGTCCCATATACGCTGTTCATCCTCAATGCTTGACACTGCGAACAGAGAGTTCTTTACTCGTGCGCGGTAGATGCTGTACGCCATGTAAAGAGGATATAGGCCAGACTTTGAATTGATTTCAAGGATGCGGGAATCGGGGGCAAAGACATTGGCAGTCACTTCGCCACGGTCAATGAAGCGAGGCTCGGACAATGTGGTTTCATATCCCTTTTCAAAGAAGTTATATCCACCCAGACAATCACCGAGGTGCATGTTCACCACACGCCACGGGGTAAGCACCGTTTCCTTATCGGGATTACGGAACGTGCTGAAAATATCAGTGACGCGTTCAATACGCTCCTCTACACTCAACTTGTCCGCAGCACGAGCCATAGCGCGAATGCGCTTGCCCGCTGCACAGAATATCTCCGGGTCGTAGTATTTCTTGATGCTGTTGAACTTCTGCTTGGTCACACCTTTCGGCATGAACTCCTCCCACGACTGAGGGTCGATGAGCGAAGCGAAGTTGTCAATCGTTATCTCCTGAGATTCATCTTGTAGCTCTGCGCCATAGATCAGCAAGGGCATACGGATGGAGATACCCCGAAGAATGGAAATGGCTGCTTCACGATTCTCCCTTTTCTTTTTCAGTTCTTCGAGCCGTTTCTTCTCCTCTTCCGTCAAAGGCAGCTTGTCCTTACCCCTCTTCTTGGATTTCTTCTCGAGGTCTTCAAGTTCCTCGTATTGTTCATCGGTCAGCCCCTGATTGTTGATGTCCACCTGATTAGTCTTTGGCATGGCCTTGGTCTGGCCGATAATCTTTTTCAGGTCGTTAAACTCCTGCAACTCCAAATCATCGAGTTTCATCAACTCGTCATTATACAGGCTCCTGTCCTCAAAACCGTTGCGGACAACCCTTTCCACATAGACACGCTTGAGTTGCTCCAGCATCTTGGGTACATCGAACTGGCTCATCTTGGCACCTTCGATGGAAATAATGGGGCAGAAATTCAGGAACTCGCCCATCACCTTGCGGTCATTACCGCTGGTCTTTCCTGCCTTTGCAGAAATCTTCGCTGTTTCGGCGATGACCTTCTGTGTCCTGTCAGGTGCGAAATCAAACACATAGCATTGCTCTTTTACCCTTCCATTGATGGTGGCAGGTGTCTGCACACGGAAGATGGTCTGCATATAGCCTGATGCAGCGGTATTGTACGAGCCTGACAACATGAATACGCCTGTCCATGCCTTGACACTGACACCCGTGGTTAATCGTCCGCAAGACAGGGTGATGGTACAGGTGGCATCAGGGTCTTTGCCGATGGCTTCTTCTACCGCGGCAAGCGCATCCTTGTTCTCTTCGTCCTCGTCACCATCTCCCGCCACATTCACTATCTTGAAATGTTGGAACACAGGGTGTGATTGCAGCATGACACTTAATGCGCGGGCCTCCTTCACGCCTGGCAGCATCCACAAGGTATGTCGGAAAATATTGCGGTATTCATCATTGGCAAACGGATAGTAACTGTCCTTGTCCTCTTTGGTGATAAGATTCAAGAATGCCTTTACGTCTTTCTCATGAATAAAGCTTCCGACTTCATTGACACGGAAAAACTCGCGGAAGTTGAATGCCACATCCTCATTCACGAAGTCATGGAGCAAGCGTCCGAGGT
>CAMWKM010000154.1 GCA_947174835.1 uncultured Prevotella sp. | reverse complement strand
GGACTGTTTCTTAATTCCAATGGAGTCATTCCAAAAAATTTCTTTACGCTTTTGCAAAAGAATGAAAAGTTTGAGAAACCTAAATGAGATGCAATCTCTTTAACAGAATAATCGGTTCCTACAAGGTACCGACGTGCATCGTTCATCACATATTCTCTTATCCATTCAATTGCAGTTTTTCCACTCTGAGTCTTACATACAGCTGAAAGATATTTTGGAGTAAGGGATAATGCCTCTGCATAATAACGAACATTTAACTCTTTTTTATTCATACTTGCCAGGAGGTCAATAAAATCCTGGAATATAATGGAAGGTCTTTTCTGACTGTTCGTTTTTGATGCTTTTGGTATCTTGGACGCAAAGCCAAAAATATCTCCTAACATTGCCTGGCATATTTTCCCCGTAGAAGTAACCGATGTATTATCGCATTCAAATAATTTTCGAGATTCTATTAGCGACGAATATTGTCTTAGGACATAGCTATCTTGTTGTGATAGACTAATGATCGGATTATAGCGAAGTGCCCTAAGACATACTTGAAAGCTAAGAGGATCCACATCTGTTGAAGCAAAACTGAGGGTCGTATACAACATTAATCCTAAAAAGTCTTTCGAATATCTCAATTCCGAGAAAAAGTCGTTGGGATGACAGATTAACAATTCACCAGCCCTGACAGTGTAGTGCTGAGAATTGAGCACAAAGGAATGCTCACCTTTTTCAACAAAACAGATATAAAGGGTATCCAGACGGAACGAGTGAGCATCCTCATCATGCCATGTCCCATGATATAGGAAAAAATCTTTTGAGATACGTCGTCCGCTTGGATTCCCATCGGTTACTGTGTCCAGATCTATGATTCTCATATTAATTTGAATATTTTGGCATAACGGAACAGGCTTGCAGCCAAATGGAATATTTAATGTTCAAACAAACCGATATTTCATATTGTTCTAATGAAAACATCAATACTCAGACAAAATGAAAGTTATAGGAATAAATGCCAGTCCGAGAAAAGGCTGGAACGATGATACGCTAATGCACAAAGCCCTTGAGGGAGCTGCAAGTGTAGGGGCGGAAACAGAGGCGATCAATCTATATGGTTTGAACTACAAAGGCTGCTATTCATGTTTCGCTTGTAAACGAAAAGGGAACACATGTAATGGTCTTTGTGCCATCAGGGATGAATTGCGCCCGGTTCTTGAAAAGATTCTTGCAGCCGACGCTCTTGTAGTGGCTTCTCCGAACTATTTAGGCTATCCAACCGGTATGCTGAGGTCAATGATAGAGAGGCTTCTCTATCCGTCTACCTCATATAACTCAAAAGATGGTAAGCATGAGGGGAGTCTGATGAAGAAGATTCTGCCTACCGGTGTGATATTCACCATGAACAGCTCTCCTGAGTTTTATGGAGCTATGAATTATGAGACCACACTTGGAACGACTACAGAAAACTTCCGTTATATCTTCGGATATGCCGAGCAATACAACTGCTACAGCACCAAGCAATTCAAAGACTACTCGCAGATGGAGGCAAGTATGTTTGATGCCGAGGAAATCGAGAAACGCCACGAAACAGTTTTCCCGGAAGATGAGAAAAATTGTTATGACATGGGAATACGCTTAGTGGAACAAGCAAAAACTTTGAATGGAAAAGACTGAAGAATCATGGGAAATAAGATTGATGGAATGCTGACGCAGGCAGAGAATGCTATATTGGTAATAGACATGCAGAAGGAATGGTTGACTCCCGATGCGCCGGTATTCAATGCAAATGCTTTTGCAACGATACCAACGATAAAGAGATTTCTTGAATTTGGACGAGCTAATGACTGGGCGGTGATTTATGTTTACCGTATCCATCGTGTGTCCGGAATAGATGCGGATATGTTCAGACGTCATTTCTTTGAGGAAGGGCATCCATACTTGTTGCCGGGATCCGTGGGTTCAGAGATGCCCGATGAGATAGCTCCTCAAAAGGGAGATATAAAAATTACCAAACAGAGGTTCAGCTGTTTTATGGGTACGGATCTTGAGATAGTCCTCCGTGGATTGGGGGTGAAGAATATCTATATCACAGGCACTCAATACCCCAACTGCATACGCACAACAGCGGTTGATGCAATGAGTCGAGACTACAACACGACAATTGTTACGGATTGTTGTTCGGCCATGACTGAAGACGTCGCAAATGCCAATATATTTGACATGAAAAATATGGGGATCGCCTGTATCCCTACTTCAGAGATTATGAAAGAGTAATCTTGACAAGCACATTTAAACATTATCTATTTACAGTTGTTTTTAGGTATATGGATAAGCATACTAAACATAAAATTATAGCAATATTTATTATGGCATTAGGATTAACAAACATTACCAATGCGACATCAGTTTCTACATCACAGCAAACCGTTGCTCCTAATGAAACCGTTGCTCCACCTAAAGTGACACCTAATAATGAATTATTCTTCATCAATGGCTCTCAAGGGAAATTGGCGGCCAAACTATCACTCCCGGAATTAGAAGATGGAGAAAAATGCCCCATGGTAATTTTTTCACATGGCTTTGGAGGAGACATGACGTTCCATCTCTTTGAGCCTATAATTGAAAAGCTTAACCAGAATGGAATTGGTGTATTGCGATATGATTTTAATGGTTGTGGTCAAAGCGAAGGTGAATTTCAAAATATGACCGTACCAAACGAGATTGAAGATTTGATAAATGTCGTTGCCTACGTGCGTCAGCTTCCGGTAACTAAGAATATATCATTACTCGGACATTCTCAGGGAGGTGTCGTTACCTCAATGGTTGCAGGAGAATGTGGCTATCCTCAAATAGAATGTGAGGTTCTTCTTTCAGCAGCATCCGTCCTCCGTGATGATGCGCTTAGAGGCATGACTCACGGTGGGCATTTCGACCCATGGCACCTTGATCAACCGACATACGAAGTTAGCGGTGGACATTCGGTCGGTCGTCCCTATATCCAGACCGCAATGACGCTACCTATATACGAAACAGCATCCAAATATACCGGCCCAGCCCTTATCATAAACGGAATGGCAGACGTGGTGGTGCCTTATACTTACGCTGAACGGTACCATAAAGACTTAAAGGACAGTGAACTCATTCTTATTCCCGGCGAGGATCATTCTTATAATTATAGTCCTGATTATGTAGTAGGAATTGTATCCGATTGGCTTATACGGCGACTTAGAGTCAACGATTAAATATCGAATAATTGAAACAAAACGAGTTGCCATTGCTGACAACTCGTTTGTGACAG
>CAMWKM010000153.1 GCA_947174835.1 uncultured Prevotella sp. | reverse complement strand
GTTCTGGCTCAGGAGAACTATGTCTTTCCGAGTCATCCCGGCATAGAGTCTCGCATCGCCGCAGGATTCACCATAGGTGCATCGGCCCCGATGGGCATCCCTGCAGAGATACGTAAAATCACCGATTACCAACCGACCCTCAATCTCTCGCTTGGTGCCAGCGCCACAAAAATGTTAAGCGACCGATGGGGAATATCTGCCGGTGTCACGGTAGAGAATAAAGGTATGCAGACGGGCATCGAAACCAAGAACTATCACTTGACAATGAATGTTATTGCGGGTGACAACACCGGCACTAAAACAGGATACTTCACCGGGCGTATCAAGAACAAGAGCAAGATTTCGTACCTCACGATACCCGTCACCGCAGTGTTCCGCCTTACTCCTCAATGGCAGTTCGAGGGCGGTGCATATTTCTCGTATGCGTTCAACCGCTCGTTCGACGGGCAGGTGTCGGCCGGCAAGTTGCGCGAAGACCCGCTACATCCGGTAATCGCCGTCAGTCAAGCTGAGTATGATTATTCATCCGACATACGTCGCATAGATGCAGGACTCATCTTAGGTGCCCAGCGCAGAATCTATAATTCATTAGCTGTAAGAGCTAATCTGCAATGGGGATTGCCGAGTACGCTCTCGCCGTCAACCCGCAAGATAGATATGAACACATATAATATCTATCTGAATCTGGCCTTAGTCTACGGCATATAAGCTTTCCTCTACCCCAAACAAAAGACTGCATCGTAATAACGTGAATTACGATGCAGTCTTTTTGTCTTTATCTGTCTTTTGTCCTTATTTTACCGATACCAGTTTGGTCGTTGATGTAGACTTTGACAGGTTTGATGAAACAGAGACTGAAACTGAACCCGATTTATTGGTAGAGCGGACAACAATCAGTGCACGTCCGTTGTAGGTTGTCACACGGTTGGAGGTAAGAGGTTCAATGTCCTTGAGACTGGCAGAACCTGCTGCCAACAAGGATGCAGAGCCTTTCACAGAAACCGTCATGGATGTGTTCACGTCCGGCACGACAATACCATTCTTGTCAACCACCTCTGCCACGATGAAAGCAAGGTCTTCTCCGTTTGCCTTGATCTTGCGTTGCTCCGGTGTAAGACGTATGCTGTAGGGAGCTTCGGCAGTAGTCAAAACAGTGCTTGCCACTTCCTTACCGTCAGCATTGACAGTCACTGCTCGCAGCGTGCCGCTTTCGTATGCAACAGGTATGGTTGCCTTATACGCCGTGGAGCGGTTGACAGATTTGGTCGCAATGAGTTTATCATTGAGATAGAGACTGACTTGGGGAGCTTTTGTGTAAATCTCCACATTAATCGTCTTGCCCTCATATCCGGCATAGTTCCACGACTCCCATGTTGGCCATACAGACCATGAAGTCTCTGTAATTTCACCTCGCTTGAAATGATTAGGCTCACGCACAGCCATATATATGAAGTTCTCGTCTCCTTCCTTCACATTGTACAGCATATCGCGATAGTGGGAAATAGCCTTGCGCCAGCCTGTTATGTCGACATCTCCGCAATAGGCACCATGAAAAGGAAAGTGTTTACTGGTGTAGTGCTCGCCACGTGGCTCGCCTTCATAGTAGAATTGTCCGATTCCAGATTCTCCGAGATAGTCAAGTCCAGTCCAAACCATATCACCGATGATGTAGGGATAATCATTCACCTTTTCCCAGTTGCCGAAAGCATGGCGCGGAAAACTTTCCGTCTGCCACATCACACGATCCGGATAGCGGGCATGGTCTGACGCATGTTTATGAATCATATAATTATATCCGACAATATCCAGAACCTCGGCATGTGGGTCATAAATCTCCCAGTCGCTGTCCCATGCACAGAGAGCCTCTGTCACCGGACGTGTCTTGTCCCAAAGTAATACTTCGTTCTTAAATTTCTTGGCGGTGTGAACCACGCGTATATCCTTGCGCTCAATCACCTCGTTTCCTATGCTCCACGAGATAACCGAAGGATGATTGCGGTCACGCGTGACGAGAGCCTGAATATCCTCATGATAGCAAGAGTCAATATCAAGATGATGATCGCCCACTGTCTTCTGGGTGTACCAACCATCATACATTTCGTCAATCACCATCATGCCAAGACTGTCACACGCATCAAGGAAAGCACGGGTAGAAGGGTTGTGCGAGGTACGGATAAGATTGAAACCGGCATCTTTCATCAATCTCACCTTGCGTATCTCTGCGGCATCAAAAGCCATAGCTCCTATCACGCCATTGTCGTGATGGACACATGCGCCATTGATAAGTGTAGGAACACCGTTGAGACGGAAACCGTTCTGGGCATCATACTCAATGGTGCGGAAACCGTGTTTGAGTTGGATTTTTCCTACCGTCACATCGTAAAGGTATGGATGCTGGGGGCTCCACAGCTTCACATTGCGGTACATACGCACCTCGTCTATCTTGTCTCCGTATTTGACATGAAGGGCAGCCGAATCTGCACTGCTGCCATCTGCCGAGATACCATAAACCTGTGCAGTGCTGATATGCAACTTGGTGGGATCGTCAATAGCTTGCTCGTTGTAGACCTCCAACCACACATGACGGTAGATGCCGGAACCGGAATACCATCGGCAATTCGGCTGTAGGGAATTGTCCACACGCACAACTACCACGTTAGCAGCCTTCTCATTCAGATAGGGAGTGGCATCTACCATGAAAGGGGTGTAACCATAGGCATGAGTGGCAGCCAGATGTCCATTCACGTAGACCTTACACTGTTGGTACACGCCTTCAAAATGAATCTTCACCACGTCCCCGGCTGTTGTCTTCGGACTATTGAAAGATTTCCGATACCATCCTATACCACCGGGATAATAACCTCCGTCATTTCCCGTAGGTGCGTCAATAGACGGGGCATGAAAAATATCCCAGTCATGCGGTAAGTCAACACCAGCCCATTTGCTGTCATCATATTCCGGAGTGAAAGCGTTTGACTCATCTTGTTCGATGAACTTCCATCCGAAATCAAAATTCTGTTTTGTACTTTGAGCTTTTACAGAAGCTGTACCGAGGAATTGTGGCAGGACAAAACATAATGCCGACACAATCATCACTTTTTTGAAAATCATAATATAAATATAAAATTTGACGTGAATCCTATAAACTTTAACTACCACTCCTCACGATGCGCAAAATGCCACATACGTTTATTCGTGAATGCAAAGATAGTAAAAAAATTCGATATATCATCGGTTATTTGTTTTATTTTCGACTTGCCGGAAAAAAATCTTGTACAGTTGTTTGCCCGTTGGCTATTTTAACGTGAATTCGAATAAGGAATTAGCTGGTTTTGATAGTAACAGCGATACCAAACATTCTACTGCTTAATAAAAGTAACTTGCAC
>CAMWKM010000152.1 GCA_947174835.1 uncultured Prevotella sp. | reverse complement strand
GGTATATAATGCCGATGCCTTGCGCGTACCTGAAGGTTCCGTCATCGAGGCACTTGTAGAGGCTCGGCCCGGTGCCAAGATTGATGACGATGGTGGCATCAGCATCAATGGAAAATCGGTAAAGAAGTTCAAACTCGATGGCCGCGACTTCATGACAGGCAACAACAGTGCCGTAATGAAGAATTTGCCTTCCTATGTAGTCGACAAGGTGAAGGCTTACGATGAGAAAAGCGACTTGTCGAGAATGACGGGTATTGATGATGGCAATGATGATTTTGTGCTTGAGTTTGTGACGAAGAAGCGCGCACGCAACGGTCTGCAGATGAATCCTGACGTGGGCTACGGAACAGAAGATCGCTATGGTATCCGTCTGACTGCAATGAAGCCTTTCGGTGCCATGCGCTATACGTTTATGGGCAATGCCAACAACGTGAACGACCGTAATTTCTCAGGACGGGGAGGACGAGGCCGAGGCAACAGCAATGGGCAACGTGAGACCAAGACTGCAGCTTTAGACATCAGCTACGAAAACAACAAAAATCTAAAATTAAGCGGCCGCGTGACTTGGAACAATGCTATGGCCGATAACTGGAATCGCACTGGATCAGAGAACTTCGTCAACACCAAAGGCGGTGCTTTCTCCAACAGCGTCAGCCAAAGTTACTCCAGAAACAACAGTTGGACAGGCAATATGAACCTGCAATGGACCATCGACTCGTTAACCACACTGTCGTTCCGTCCCAACTTCAACTACTCGACAAACGACGGGCGCAGCTTCTCTAATTCAGCTTCGTTCAATGCCGATCCTTTCGACTATGTAGACGATCCTCTGAGCGATGAGGGATTGCAGTACATGAATACAAATGAACTGATTGTCAACAGCCGCAACAATAAGTCGCTGAACTATGGTAGTAACAACAATATCAGTTCGCAACTGCAACTCTATCGACGTTTCGGCACACGAGGACGCAATGTGGCCATCAGCAGTAACATCAACTATCGCGACGGCAAGAACCAGAGTGCCAACCTCTCGGCCGTCAAACTCTATAAAACGCAAGATCGCTTTGGCAACGACTCGACCTATCAGACCAACCGCTATACGATGTCAACGTCTGACAATATCAGTTATTCTATCGGAGCTACTTACACGGAGCCGCTCTATCTCTTTCCTGTCAAGCCTGTAGAACCAGACTCCGTGAGAGGCCCATTCTCCAGAAACCGCCGCAACAACCGTCGTATTGGACTACAGGGTGTTTTCCTCCAACTAAACTACCGGTATAACTATAGCCACCAGAAGAACGATCCATCAACCTATGACTTCCCCGACTTCACTGACGAAGCCTTCCGTCAAGTGCTACAGGACTATCGTGAGTGGACAGCCATGTTCGGTTTCTTGCCTAATCCATACGAAGACTATCTGTCAACTCGCTTGAGCCGTTACTCCGAGCGAACGGAGTATGGGCACAATATTGATCTACAGATGCGTGTAGTGCGCGAGAAATATAATATGAATGTGGGAGTATCCATCCAACCACAACGCTCACACTACATTCAACAGTATCTGGGACAGCCTGTCGATACAATCCGTACGGTGACCAATATTTCACCAACGCTTAACCTGCGCTTTCGCCCCAACCAATATGCCAACCTGCAGATTACTTATCGAGGTACCACCCAACAGCCAAGCATCACTCAACTGCTCAATATCTACGATGACACAAACCCACTGAACATCACGATGGGTAATCCGGGGCTGAAACCATCGTTTACCAACAACCTGAGTACCAACTATCAAATGCAACGCCCACCCACCCTGGTGGAAGACAGTCTGGGTTTCATGGTGCCCAAAGCGCAGTGTCACTGGAGTTTCAGTGCCAATGCTAACTTCAGTCGGACAAGTAATGCCGTGGGCAACATTGTGACCTACGACGAAACGACAGGCGGACGCACCACCCGACCGGATAATATCAACGGTAACTGGAATACCCGTGCAGGGGTTTCGTTCAACATCTCGCTTGACACTCTCAGTCGCTGGGATCTTAGTGGCGGTGTAGACGGCAACTACAACCATCAGGTAAACTATGTGAATCTAAACCGCACGGCAGAGCCCGACCGCAATGTGACCCATACCTACAGGCTCTCACCGTCGCTCTCGCTCAGCTATCACAACTCGTGGCTTAATGTATCGCTTAACAGCAATACTACCTATTCCCGTACTGAGAACCGCCTGCAAGCCTCGCGCAATCTCTCTACTTGGAATTTCTCCTATGGTGGCAACACTAAAATTACCTTTCCCTGGGGCAGTAACCTGTCGACAGATATCCATATACTCAGCAAGCGTGGCTATAGTGATCGAACACTCAATACCAACGAAATGATTTGGAATGCACAGTTATCGCATGGTTTCCTGCGTGGAAAAAAACTTATCGTAATGCTCCAATGGTACGACATTCTGTGTCAGCAGACCAACTTTACCCGTAGTGTCACTGCCAACGGCTGGACAGATCGCGAAGTCAATTCCATCACCTCCTACGCAATGCTCCACGTAAGCTATCGTCTTGATTTCTTCGGTGGTAAAAACGGAGGAGGCAGAGGTCGGGACAGAAAAGGTTTTGACAATCCGGAAAATAACTCGCGTGAACGCAGGGGAAACAACGGCAGTTATGGTGGCTATATTGGTGGCTATAGAGGAGGAAACTTTGGTAGCGGTCGTCGTTAGCCTTTAGTGTTTTTTCGTCTATTCCCTTTTTTCTTTCTTAAAAAGTGGTGAATGTCATTTATATTTAGTATATTTGCAAACAAAATACTAAATACCTATGGCAACAGTAGACGATAAAAAAATTATCTTCTCAATGGTCGGTCTCAGCAAGACCATTCAGCAGAATCAGAAACAAGTACTTAAGAACATCTACCTCAGTTTCTTCTATGGCGCCAAGATCGGCATCATCGGCCTGAACGGTGCAGGTAAATCGACACTGATGAAAATCATTGCCGGACTCGACCAGCAGTATCAGGGACAAGTGGTGTGGAGCCCAGGCTATACAGTAGGCTATCTACCCCAGGATCCACCTCTCAATGAGACGAAAACCGTCAAGGAAAACGTCATGGAAGGTGTGCAACACGTCTATGATGCGCTGGCTGAATACGATGATATCAACGTAAAATTTGGTTTGCCCGAATACTATGAAGATCCCGATAAGATGGATAAACTGATGGCTCGTCAAGCAGAACTTCAAGATATCATTGACGCCACTGATGCGTGGAACATGGATTCGAAATTGGATCGTGCGATGGCTGCCCTCAATTGTCCGCCAGGCGACTGGAGTGTGGTAAACCTCAGTGGTGGTGAGCGTCGTCGTGTAGCCCTCTGTCGTTTGTTACTTCAAAAACCAGATGTGCTCCTACTTGACGAGCCAACCAACCATCTTGATGCCGAATCAATCGACTGGTTGGAACAACACCTGCAGCAATACGAGGGAACGGTGATTGCCGTCACCCATGACCGATACTTCCTTGACGATGTGGCAGAATGGATTCTTGAACTCGATCGTGGCGAAGGTATACCTTGGAAAGGCAACTACTCCTCATGGCTCGAACAGAAGAGTCAGCGTCTGGCTCTGGAGGAAAAGACCGCTTCAAAGCGCCGTAAGACACTGGAACGTGAGTTAGAATGGGTAAGAATGGCTCCCAAGGCTCGGCAGGCCAAGGGAAAAGCTCGTCTGAACTCCTACGACCGTATGCTCAACGAAGAGCAGAAACAAAAGGAAGAAAAGCTCGAAATCTATATTCCCAATGGTCCCCGTCTGGGGAACAAGGTCAGTGAGGCCAATCATGTGGCCAAAGCATATCCAGAGAAGGCAGTGTTCACTGAT
>CAMWKM010000151.1 GCA_947174835.1 uncultured Prevotella sp. | reverse complement strand
TTACGGGCCGCTCTCTTGAATGGTTCTTCGATATAGACGGCGATCTGTTTGAGCGACAGTACAAACGCCATCTGAGCGGCTATTGGCAGTGGAAAGACAGCGCTGAGGGACAGCACGCGCCGCAATGGCGCGTCTTCCCTGAGAATATGGGCAGCCATCTGAGTATTGACGAGACCTCGCTGAGTAATGGAGAGCTGTACACGCTAGTCACCAATAAGGCAGCCAAGGGCCGCAAAGGAGCAATTGTGGCCATTGTCCTCGGTACAGACTCTGATACTGTACTGCACGCCCTGCGTCAGATCGACAGCCGTATGCGCAATAATGTGACTGAGATAACACTTGATCTGGCTGACAGCATGCACCGCATATGTAGCTATGCCTTTCCGCGCGCAAAGCGTGTCATCGATCGTTTCCATGTTCAGAAACTGGCACTTGAAGCCGTCCAGGAGATACGTATAAATCATCGCTGGGATGCTATAAATGCCGACACTGAAGCTCGCGAACAGGCAAAGTTATCAGGAAAGAAGTATGTTCCCGAGCGGCTTTCCAATGGTGACACTCTCAAGGAGCTACTGGCGCGCGGACGCTATGCACTGTTCAAATCCCCTGAAAAGTGGACCGTCTCACAAAGGGAGCGTATTGATCTTATGTTCTCGATCTATCCTGACCTCAAGGAAGCTTACTGGCTGTCACAGAATCTGAGAGCAATATTCTCCAAAAGGTCTGCCAAGGATGCCGCAAGACTTAATCTGGCCCGCTGGTACAACCGTGTCGCTGAATCCGGCTTCAAGTCTTTCAACACTATCGCTGCCACGTTTTATGAGCACTCCGATGAGATAATCAACTTCTTTGACAACCGCTCCACCAATGCCTCCGCCGAATCAATGAACTCAAAAATCAAGGCCTTCAGAGCTAAACTGCACGGTGTCAATGACACAAAGTTCTTTATTTTCAGACTCTGTAATATTTATGCCTAAACACAGCTTTTTTACTATGCGCCCTTTTTGAAAGTTATATATCTAATCTCAAAAAAAATTACTAACTTTGCAATTACGAAAATAATCTGTTAATGACCTATTTAATTACAAAGACATACGGCAAGAACCGAAATACTTTGGACTCCCCTATGTAGTCGTTACGGGCTTTGGTCAGCCTTCAGATGCTACTATGGGAGTTTTTCGTATATGATAATATCGAAAGATTTTGACATATCAACACATTCTTATGTCCAGAGCCAAGATATAACACCGTTATTATATCTTGGTGACTGCCTTAGTGTTCTTAGGAATATTCCAGACGCTACAATCGATTGTTGTATAACAAGTCCTCCTTATTGGCAAAAAAGAGAATATGATAATGGTGGGATTGGGTTAGAACCGACATCCGTCGAATTCATTGAAAACCTTATGTTGATTATCGATGAAATCCAAAGAGTACTCAAACCCACGGGATCTTTTTGGCTTAATATAGGAGACTCCTATAGAAATAAATCCTTACAAGCTATTCCTTGGCGAATAGCAATAAAGATGATTGATAGGGGTTGGATTCTACGCAATAATATTATTTGGAATAAACAAAAAGGCGGTTTGAATCCCCAAAAGGATAGATTTGCGTCAATATTTGAAGATGTATTTTTCTTTGTAAAGAATGAAAAATACTATTTTGATGCAGATTCAGTTCGTTCTATACCACGGAAAGCAGTCATTAAAAACGGGAATATAATTTCTGCGACAGGCGTAACTGGTGTTAATTATCGGCGTAAAATAGAATTATCAACAAGTCTCACACAAGAAGAAAAAGAGAATGCATTACAGGCATTGCAGAAAGTTTTGTATAGGTTATCATTAGGGGAAATCTCCGATTTTCGAATGGTGATTAGAAACGAACAAAGAACAACTCACTCTGATTCTATCAAATTATCTGGTAGAGCCAAAGAATTAAAAGATAAGGGATTTTATTTTTTATTCTATAACCCAAAAGGGCAACTCCCATCTGACGTATGGGAAATTATTCCAGAAGACACTCAAAATCGGAAACAACATTTTGCTCCTTTCCCGGAAGAGTTGTGTCTAATACCTATTAAAACGACTTGTCCCACAAATGGTATTGTACTTGATCCATTTTGTGGAACTGGGACTGCTATGGTTGTAGCTCGTGAACTTAATCGTAAATCTATAGGCATCGATATCTCAGAAACCTATCTAACAATAGCCCAAAAAAGAATATGTCAAAAATCGTTGAATTATTCGCTTTTCCAGTAACACAAACTCAATTGGATTGGCATAATATAGTAGAACGTCAATTTTGTCCATATACGCAAAAGAGATGCTTTAAGGTTCGTAAAAGTGAGCCAGATGTATCAATTGGCACTTGCGTTGTTGAATATGGGAAACAATCTGAGAATATAATTATATGTCCTCATAGATTATTACAACATAATCAAATCTTCTTTGACTGCATTCATCTCTTAACTCTACATCAACCAGGTAATGAATTACATGTAGTTCCTGAAGTAGGTATTCCAGGAGGAAATGTTGATTATTTTCTTGTTTCTACAGATAACAATAGAAAAATAATCGATTTTGTTGGAATTGAACTCCAAACAATGGATACTACTGGTACCGTATGGCCTGAACGCGAGATGGTACTATATGATAAAGGTCTTATTAGCAATAAGCCTTCCATTGATAAATCATTTGGTATGAATTGGAAAATGACAGCTAAAACGATTTTAGTACAGCTTCATCATAAAATTCAAACTTTTCAATCAATTAATAAACATCTTGTTTTGGTAGTTCAAAAACCTCTTTTAGATTATATAAAAAGAGAGTTCTCGTTTTCCCATATATCAAGTGAAGCTCGGTTAGGAGATTCTATGCAGTTTCATTCATATTCCTATGTTGAAGTTAAGGATTCATACAAAATAAAGCTTGAACATAGGTATAGTACCGATAGTGCAGGTATATCAACATTATTGGGATTAAATGCTAATGCGAACATTGATTTAGCAGAAATTGTCTCTATTCTTGAATCAAAAATTTCTGATTCTACTATTTTATCATTATGAAACCAACATATATACTAAATAACTCATAACACATAATAATGTAAAATAAAAAATCTGCACTTTTTAATTTGTTTCATTGTCGGCATATGTGCTGCAATGGCTGGCTACCATCCAGAAGCCCATTTCGGTGACTTCGGGCTTGATTACTTTCCCAATGCTGAGCGGTACAAACTATGGCGAGTACCAAAATAAGTAGTAAAATAAGTACTACCTAAAAAATAAGTAGTAAAATGAGTAGTAAGATTACTTCTACTCATTTTGTTTATAATATAACTATCATGTCCATCTGCAATATTCTGAGTATCAAATAACTCAAGGTGTAACTACTGTATCAGCTCAAATACCAATATCATGTAGTTTATACGTCTTACTCATAAATTTCATGTAGTAGCGTAAAATGTACAATACGTTTTTCTGTACATTTTCTGTATGTTGTCTAACTAATTAGCTTTAGAATAGGGGGTTATCGCTTCGGAAATAGTCGTAAATACGACTGTAAAATGTACAGTAGTCGAAAAATATGACTAAAAAGATAGAAAATGGATAGTTGACATTTCTATCCTTTTTGAGTTGAATTATATGTAATAGCCTTACATTACACGTAGTAGTCGTAGATTACGCATAGTAGTTGTGAACTACAGCAACAAGATACGAACTTGGAGTTTATGAGTGTCAAATTATTTTAACAGTCTAAGTATTTGGTGATTGGCGGGAAATTCGTAACTTTGTAGTAACCGATTGTATCAAATCGGTGCAGAACATTGAAATTGTGTGGTGACAGATTAGTGGAAGATAGTTTGCAACAATTCTCTAATCAGTTTATCATCAGTGCTATAACATAATGGCTCCGGAGCTCTCCGGGAT
>CAMWKM010000150.1 GCA_947174835.1 uncultured Prevotella sp. | reverse complement strand
CACAGGATGGCATACGAGCGGTAGAGAGGTTTCGTGGGCTCGGAGATGTGTATACGAGTCTGACTCAATAGCATGACCCCGTTGACGGATGTCTTCTTGTCTGAACCGAAGCCTTTGTCCAGATGCGATATTGATCTGTTCCTTGACAAGATCTACTCCTATGACTTCCTCGGTGATGGGATGCTCAACCTGAAGTCGCGTGTTCATTTCAAGGAAATAGAAGTTCATATCCTTATCCACAAGGAACTCTATCGTGCCGGCACCGACATAGTTGACCGACTTTGCTGCCTTGACGGCAATTTCTCCCATTGCCCTGCGAATATCATCGGAGATAAACGGGGATGGAGATTCCTCCACAATCTTCTGATGACGCCGCTGCACCGAACATTCTCTGTCAAACAGATGAACGACATTGCCGTAGCGGTCGCCAAGAAACTGTATCTCGATATGGTGGGGAGACTCAATGTATTTCTCGACATATACCTCATCGGAAGAGAAAGAGGCTTTCGCCTCGGACTTGGCGGCATGATAAGCCTCGACGAGTTCTTTCTCTTCCCGGACAAGTCTCATGCCTTTACCTCCACCTCCGGCAGCAGCCTTGATGATAACGGGCAGACCTATCTCACGACAAGTTGCAAGGAGGTGATCCTCGTCCATGTTGGCTGCCGTACCAGGAACTACAGGCACACCTGCATCTATCATAACCTTGCGGGCAGAAATCTTATCTCCCATAGCCTCGATGCTTTCTGCGTCGGGCCCTATAAATATCACTTTCTCTTCCCTACATCTGCGAGAGAAGTCTGCATTCTCACTCAAGAACCCATACCCAGGATGTATGGCATCGCAATCGGTGGATTTTGCTGCATTGATGATCTTATCAATACACAAATAGCTTTCGGAGGAAGAAGCCGAACCAATACAAACGGCCTCATCTGCATAGCTCACATGCATAGATGTACGGTCTGCCTCACTATAAACAGCAACCGTACGAATACCTTTTTCCTTGCAAGAGCGCATGACCCGAAGTGCAATCTCACCTCGGTTGGCAATTAGAATTTTCTTGATCATCTTTTCTGATTGGATTTTGGTTTTACCATCGCAGGATTGACACCCGAGGCATAGAAACTGCTCTGAAAATCGGCAGTACATTCACTGCAGAGAGGCCCTTCGTAGTTACAGAGCAAGAAAGACAGTTGTTCACTGTCAAGCGTTGTCGACTTCAGCCATTGCTGAACATTCAGGAATTCAAAAGCAAATTCCCTTTCGCACCTTGGACATTTCATAATAAAATGAGTTGTTAAGGTGGAAAAGACTTGACACAAAAGAGACGGCAGATATTGGTGTCTGAGCATAACAACAGAACCACAGCATGATGCCGCAGTTTACGAACCTGCGCAATATCGGCTTCCTCCGGCCGACACACAGAGCCCAGACATTTGCTATATACTTGCCAATTCTCATCAGTTCAAAATCTAATCCACGAGATTATTGAAACAGTTAGTGCATGGCAGGTCTCCTGGCTTATCCCAATTTCGAGCGGCCTTCTCAATTACGAAAGAGTAATCAATGACACTTTTGTCGAAACGCAATATAGGACTTACAGTAGCGGGTCTGCTCAGGTTTCTCACCTGATTCCCTTTTAATCATGCCCGGAACGAACCGGAACATGAACCAATGCGGCTGCAAAGGTACAAAGAAAAAGTAAAAAACAATCTATTTTCATACAAATATTCAAATAAAATATCCAAGACAAGCCGAATTATAAATTATTTGATTATCTTTGCCGATGAATACAGACATCATACAAAAAAGCAACAGCCCCATGACTGAAAAAGAGAAAATGCTACGGCAACTGATATACGATGCCAACTATGATCAAGAACTGATTGAGGAACGTAGACGGGCGAAAGACCTCTGCTACGAATACAACCAACTGAGACCATCGGACGAAGCCGGACAACATGAACTGATGCTGCGACTGCTCGGTCGGACAACGGACACATTCTGCATCATCGCTCCTTTCTGGTGCGACTATGGCTACAACATTGAGGTAGGCAAGAACTTCTTTGCCAACCACAACACGGTGATTCTTGATGCCGCCAAGGTCACCTTTGGCGACAATGTCTTTATTGCTCCCAACTGCGGTTTCTACACGGCAGGCCATCCCATTGATGCTGAACGCAGGAATGCAGGACTGGAATATGCCTACCCCATCACCGTGGGCAATGATGTGTGGATAGGTGGCGGAGTGCAAGTCATGCCCGGTGTGACCATCGGCAGCAACGTGGTCATTGGTGGCGGTAGCGTAGTGGTTAAGGATATTCCCGACAACTCCGTGGCCGTAGGCAATCCCTGCAAGGTCATCCGTGCCATTACGGAAGAGGACAGAAAGAGGTGCTGGGACAGAAAGACAGTGATAGCCCCGTCATCTCTAAATTTCAGAGATCAGTAGAACAGGAGCGGTCAAATTCTCAAGATATCACATCACACATTCCTTCCGTTTAGGTATTCCCTAAAGGCATAAAGTGGGACATTCTCTATCCACGACTGGTTTTCATAGTTCTTCATGCTCAAACGAATACCCTTTAAGTCTGGATTGTTTTTAATAAAGACCTTCATGGACTTTGCCTTGACATTCTCTTCTGCTTTTACCTCAACAGGATATACATTGTCACTTAACTGGATGACAAAGTCCAACTCTATGCGTGACCTCTCTACGGAATGATAATAGACTGAGATGCCCGTAGTAGCCATCTGCGACTCTACATATACCTCAGTAAAAGCACCTTTATACTCCTTAAAGATATTTTCGCTCACCATTATCTGACTGGCAGGCACATCGGCCATTGCCCCCATCAGTCCAACATCCAGTATGAAAAGCTTGAAAGCGTCGCGGTCTTCATAGAATTTCAATGGCATCTGAACTGCATTTACACGGTTAACTTTATAGACGATTCCGGCATCTGTCAGCCATTGAATGGCCTCTTCAAATTCAGCAGCTCTTGCTCCCTTCTTAATAGCACCAAAGACAAACTTCTTATTTTCCTTAGTGAGTTGGGACACAATGCTTTGCCACACCATGCGGATGCGAGGGACGACACGTGCAGGAGCGTGCTTGCTGAAATCACGGTCATAGTCATTCAGTATCTGTTTCTGTACTGTTCGTACTGCATTAATCCCCTTCCCTTCGACGTATGTTTTGACAGCTGCAGGCATACCGCCAACATAGTAATACTGGCGCAAGAGGTCAACATACTCGCTACTGATTGCATTGAGCATTGCCCAGTTGCTTTCAGCAAGAAACTCTTGCATCTTGTCTTTACCATTTGCGAGAAGAAACTCTCCAAATGTCATGGGATAAAGATATAGTTCGTCAACTTTGCCAACAGGATATGATATTCCTTCGTGGAGCGCAATACCCAAGAGACTACCACATGCAACAATATGATATTCAGGAGCATCTTCCGCAAAAGCTTTCAGTCTTGTCAATGCAACAGGACAGTCTTGAATCTCGTCCAAAATAACAAGAGTATCGTTAGGGGTTATGTCTATGCCTGTTATGGCAGACAAGCCTCTTAATAGTTTATCCGCAGCCTTTTCCGTTGTCATGAGTTGACTTGCTGCATCGTCACGGTCAAAGCTGACAAATGCAGTATTTTTATATTCGCGACTTCCAAATTCCTTCAGCAGCCAAGTCTTGCCAACCTGTCTTGCACCAAACAACACCAATGGCTTTCTTTCTTTAGAAGCACTCCATCTTTCCAAATCCTTGTATAAATATCTTCTCATATCGTTGCAATTCAGACGTTTAGATACACAAACTACATTTTTTTAACGGAATAATTGGTGCAAAATTACATTTTTTCAACGGAATAATCAAAACAAAACTACATTTTTTCAACGGAAAAAAGTTTCTTTAGTCGCAAACAACTGAATAAAAGAACACTAACCTAACGTAAAAACTCTATTTTTCAACACCGAAAGAAGATTCTTAAAATGATGGTAAATTCGCACTGTGTTAATCTTCGTAAATTACTTGCGTTACTAAAGATGCATCATCGATGCTTGTCAACGACCTGCAAAAAAACTTTTTTCCGACCTTTTCCCGACCATTTCCGACTTTACGCGGAATAGTCCTGTATAAAGGCATTTCGCTGCTT
>CAMWKM010000149.1 GCA_947174835.1 uncultured Prevotella sp. | reverse complement strand
TAAGACTTATCGCCCCTGAAGGCAATGCCCTCGACTAAGGCTGCTTTCTCATAGGGATTTCGTGGCTGAAAAAGGAAGAAAGCGGAAGAAAGCAGAACAAAACGGAAGAAAAGGGAAGAAAACGGAACGAAACGGAACACACATCATGGGAAGTTTGTACCTTTGCAACATCAAAGAAACACCCTGAGAGCAGGGTTTTCTCACCCCGGGCTATATATAATACTCCGCAGTATCGACAAGACCGGCACGCAAGGCATAGCGAGTAGCCTCGTGGACGTTGTTGACTCCCAGTTTGCGGAAAATGTTTTTGCGATGAGTGTTCACCGTGTGAAAACTGGAGAAACGACGCTCGGCAATCTCTTTCGTTGTCAGACCAAGGGCAATATCCTTCAGGATCTCCGTTTCCGTCCTTGTCAGGTGAAGATCCTCCTCCTGTGGGGCGGCAGGGGCCAACAGGATCTCCATCATACGCTGACAGACGTAGCGTTGCCGGTTGACCAAGAACAGACATTCGCGAATCTCACGCAGCGACGAGTCCTTGAACAGAATACTGAACCGATTGCTGACTGCCATCAGACGGCGCACGAAGTCGGAGGTCAACTCAAAACTGAAAATAATCCACCGAGTCTGTGAGAAGCGTTCGCTGAGAATCTGCAACTCATCAATATCGTTGACGTCGAACAGCGTATAGTCGAGCACTACCACGCTATCAGGCTTCTCGCTCAGTTGCAAGATCAGTTCAGTCTTATCTTCTGCCTGACGGAAGTCCATGCCATCCATGTTCGAGAGAACATACATCATGCCGGCTCTCGTAATATCCTGGGGATCTGCTAAGATAATATTCACATCAATTCTGTTAAGTCTGTTATCGTCTGATCAGAAATCGTATGGTCTATAGGCTCGTCTGTCCAGGGTTCACCCTGAAACCACACTGTATAACAACCAGTTTGACGGGCCGGAAGAATATCTTTATCGATGGAGTCGCCCACAACCACCACCTCGTCGGGTCTCACCCCCAAAGCCTCCACACCAAGCATAAAGATACGCGGGTCGGGCTTACGCACCCCCACCACAGCCGACTCAATGACGGTCAGAAAAAGATCGTCGAGCCCGAACTCACGAAGAACGATGCCAAGATTTCCATAGAAATTGCTGACCAGCACAAGTGGATAGCGCGCTTTCAAGCGGAGGAGCACTTCACGGCTGTGAACTGTCTGAGCCTGTGTCCGGGCGTAGAGAGTATCGACCAAAGCGTGTGCGATATTCTCATCGCACTCCGTATTCCAAAGACCGAGGTGCTGCAACTGAAGTCTGATTTTCGCCTCAAGCGTCTGGCGGAAAGTGAAGTCCGGTTGAATGATGGGCTGTCGCCCCAAAGTGCGCTCAGCATAGACATAGGCATCGCGATATTGCTCCTCTGTGACAGGTATCTGATGGTGCTGATAAGCGTGCAAAATCACTTTACCCCAGTGGTCGCCACCCGTATCGAGCGTACCGCCATAGTCGAATATGTAACCTTTAATAGCCATCTTTCATTTCCTTACAGAACCCCTCATGTCGATATTTCATATAGGCGTAAAGCACTGCCAGCACCGTCACCTCAAACAGCGGATAAACCCACGGCAGATTGACAAGGCAAGCCACGTAGAGCACCGTAGCACGGGTGTTATGAGTCAGTACATTCGTCATCCACATCAGCGGCAGACTCTTTTGCCGAAAGCTGTCGCGCAACTGCTGCGGCATATCGGCCGCACTGGGATAGCGTGTCTTAACCCGACTGAAAAAGGCTTGAAAAGCCGGTGTGTTGCGCTCCTGCTTCTTGCACCAGCCCATATAGAAATAGTGGAATGCCCGCGCCCAGAAGGCACCTTTCTGCGGCAGACTGTCATAGATAGCTTTCTCTGCAGCATAGCTGTTCAGTTCACTGCCAGCCTCACCCTTGATGAAATAGAGATGAATCTGACGGTAGTAGTCTGCCAACTGACACTGCTTGGCGTGCCAATACAAGCCGGCATAGCCACAGAGCAGGAAGCCCCCGATGCCCCACTGTATGTCCGTAAACGGGATATTCTCCGTCCACAGGCGCAACGAAATGGCCAGATAGCAGCAGAAGAACCACACGTCGCTGGCAAAGCCGTCAAGCATTCGCCCAATGAGCGTTTTATGATTGGTCAGACGAGCCATCTGTCCGTCTGTAGAATCGCAGAAGTTAGCCAGCATCATCAGCACTACGCCTCCCACGTTCCACCACAGGTCAGTGTGATAGAAGCAGAAACCGGCCCCTGCTCCCAGAAACATAGACAAGACTGTGACGAAATTGGGCGTCACGCCAATCTTGATCCACATCAGCGCAAAAACCAGTCCGATGGGACGGGTAAAGTAGATATCGAGCCACTCTTCCGTATCGTTCGACTTGAACGACTCCCTCAGCAGTTGTCTAAAACTTCCCTTGTTCATATCCTAAACTTTACTTTGACCAAACTCGCTATTGCCTCAGCCGCCTCGTCGCGGCAACGGGAGAAGCTGGGCCAGTCGTTAAAATCAATGATACAATAGGTGCCGTCGGCCCTGACGATACAATCGCCACCATAGACATCCAATCCTACAGCACCGGCCAGCCGGTCTACATCGGCCTGCAACTGACTGGTGTCGAAACTGTAATGATGAGCCTGTCCGTTGTATTGCTCATCGCCAAACTTCGTTTCACCATCGTCAGTGGGATAGAAGTAGCGGAAGAAGCCTGTGCCCCTCACGCCATAGAACTTCACCAGATCGCCTGTCACATGAGCCATCACTACATGGTCTGTAACACCCCGCTTACAAAACGCCTCCTTTTGTTGCGCCAACTCAGCCTGATTGCGACAGAAAACCACATCACCGGACTGCTGTGCACAAGCATCGCCACGCTTCAACCAATAGCCGTCAGAGCCTTCGGCAGGAGCAAGCGGCAACGCATAGCGTTTGGCCAAAGCAGCAACGACACTTCTGGCACATCGTGCCACCGCCTCCGGACGGTTGACGATGGGCACCTGCTGTTGCTGTAGCCGCTGAAGCGTCTGTAGGAAACGTCCCATCGAAAGAACAAAATCCTCGGTCAGAGACCTTTCTGCCAACTTGGCCTCTGCCGTCTCCACTACCTGCATCCCCTGTCGACGCAACCGCTCCACCACCGCAAAAAGGATGGCGCGATCTTTCTCAACAGAGTTGGGCGAGAAACGTGGGTCGCGATAAATGGCAAGCACAGTATTCATCTGAGGAATTGTTCTGCTTTAATGATGTCGCCCGCATGATCGATGTCAAGCACCTTGACAAACGGATGGGCCTTCAATCGCAAACCGTCGGCAATCAGAGCCCGCTGGAAATTGCGCATCCGACTCTCCCCACGCTCTATACACCGGTGGAGCGTCTGCAACGAACGAGGTGTCAAACCATAGATGCCACCACTGACAAAGCGAGGCTGCCAGCAAGTATCAAGGAAAGCAGTGATCTGCAGATCGGCAGTGGTCTCTACATAGAGCGGTTTCTCGTCGTCAATATAGTCTGTGACCCCCATCAGGCCATCGGCTTCGCCTGATTCCAAAAGCTGTGCAAACGCCTTCACATATTCAGAAAACTCTTCTTCTCGGAAAATCGTGTCGACAGTCGTCAGCACAAAAGGCTCGCACTGAAGTCGCCCACTCAGTTCGAACATTGAATGCATCGAACTGGGCGTAGCTTTCGAAACCATATACAGGGGAATATTGAGTTGCCGTTGCAGGCTGTGCAAATGTTCTTCAACTGACGGAAACTCGCGCCCGCTCATCAGAGGATAGTCGGTAGCAGGACGACAGATGACCGCCACTTCCGTAGCACTGTTGGCTACGAATATCCTTATCAATCTATCTATCAGATGTTCACCGCCAATAGTGACCAACGGTTTGGGAACATCTATTCCTTCCTGAATGAGCCGCGAACCCTCACCGGCTGCTATGATTGCATATTTCATTAAGACGTCTGTACGATGGCATATAGCCGTTGAAGCATTCAACTGCAAAAATACGAATATTTTTTGAAACAGAAAAGTTTTTCGCAATTTATTTTGTACTTTGACAAACTTAGAGTAATTTTGCACCTCGAAACTTTAAGCATAATGGAGCAAGAATTTAACCTCATCGCCAAGACGTTCATGGGACTGGAACC
>CAMWKM010000148.1 GCA_947174835.1 uncultured Prevotella sp. | reverse complement strand
AAGCAGAAGACGGCATACGAGATGTAGAGAGGTCTCGTGGGCTCGGACATGTGTACAAGAGACAGATCTTATACAGTCCCCCTGCTTTCATTTTCAAATATTTATTCACCGAGAGCAAAGTGCAGAATACCATAATGACAAAACCAAACGCAAAGACGCAGGCAGCCGTAATGGCCAGTTCGCACCAAGTGATGACGACTTCGACATAAGGCATATAGGGCCAGATGACATAGCCGATACCCCCTAAAATGAGACAGGTCAGGCAAGCAGATATCAATCCCACGCCAATGGCTTGATTGAGAAACGGCTTACGGATGAATCCCCACGATGCTCCCACTAACTTCATGGTGTGAATGGAGAATCGTCGAGAGTAGATGCTCAACTGTATGGAATTGCTGATAAGTGTGTAGCAGATGAAGATAAGCAATCCAGCCAGCACCAGCAATGCGATGCTCATCGGCTCCAGAATACGGTTCATGTTCTCTATCTCGTCCTTCGTATAGGCCACATCAACCACCTTCTTGTTTTCCCGCAAACCGGCCACGATCACCTCCAACGAGTCAGAGTTAGCATACTCTGCTTCCATCTTTACCGTCAATTCTGCCGAGAAAGGATTGCCACCGGCAAACTCCGCCGGATCGATTCCCATCTCCTCCTTAGCCATTTCCAGAGCGTCTTCCCTACTAATATAGACCACTTCGCGGGCATAGAGTTCAGTCTCCAAGTATCGTCCCAGATCCTTTCCCTCCTCCACGCTGACGGTATCACCCAGTATAACGCTTATTTCCACGTTCTCCCTGAGACTCTTCTGCAGGTTGCGTGCCGTAAGTACCGACAGCACAACCATGCCTAACAATACCAATACCATCGTCGTACTGATGCAAAGCGTCACCAGTTGCAGCCTTCGACGGCGCAGTTCCAAACATTTTCCTTTTCCCATTTGCAAATAGGACCCAACAGGTCGAAATCGCCACAAAGGTACGACAAAAAGGGGAAATGGCAAAAAGTTTTAAGATTTATTTGTTCATTTTGGATAAGGAATGGTTCTATATTAGAATTATTTATTGAGTGGTTTATGCAAAAATCTTATTCCTCATGCCTCATTTCTCGTTTAAAAGTTGTACCTTTGCACCTGATTTTTTAAGGTAAAAGAAAATGCAAGACATTAGGAACATTGCTATCATTGCACACGTAGACCACGGAAAGACTACCCTGGTGGACAAGATGATGCTGGCCGGAAACCTGTTTCGTGAAGGACAGAACCTGAGCAATCAGGTGCTCGATGCCAACGATCTGGAGCGCGAACGCGGAATCACCATCTTGTCGAAAAACGTATCCATCAACTGGAAAGGCACAAAAATCAATATTATCGACACGCCGGGACACAGCGACTTCGGTGGCGAGGTGGAGCGCGTACTAAATATGGCCGACGGCTGCCTGCTGTTGGTCGATGCCTTCGAAGGCCCTATGCCACAGACTCGTTTTGTGCTGCAAAAGGCTCTGCAGATAGGCTTAAAGCCTATCGTTGTAGTAAACAAGGTAGACAAGCCCAACTGTCGTCCCGAAGAAGTCTATGAAATGGTGTTCGACCTGATGTTCTCGCTGAATGCCACAGAAGACCAACTCGACTTTCCTGTCGTCTACGGCTCGGCCAAAAACGGCTGGATGGGCGAGGACTACAATAATCCTACAACCGATATTACTTACCTGCTGGACAAGATTGTAGAGATGATTCCCGCTCCGCAGCAACTGGAGGGTACCCCTCAGATGCTCATCACATCGCTCGACTTCAGCAGTTATACCGGTCGCATCGCCGTGGGACGTGTCCATCGCGGCACACTGAAGGATGGGCAGCAAGTGACCATCGCCCATCGCGACGGCTCTTTGGAGAAGACCAAGATCAAGGAATTGCATACCTTCGACGGCATGGGTCACCAGCGTACCGACAAGGTGGAATGTGGCGACATCTGTGCCGTCATAGGTCTGGAGCATTTCGAGATTGGCGATACCATCTGCGATCAGGAAAATCCGGAGCCATTGCCTCCCATCGCCATTGACGAGCCAACCATGTCGATGCTCTTCACCATCAACGATTCACCTTTCTTCGGCAAGGAAGGTAAGTTCGTCACCTCACGCCACGTCAATGACCGTCTGGAGAAAGAATTGGAAAAGAACCTGGCCCTCCGCGTAAGACCTTTCGAGGATTCTACCGACAAATGGGTAGTCTCCGGTCGTGGTGTGCTACATCTGTCTGTGCTCATCGAGACCATGCGACGCGAAGGCTACGAGTTGCAGGTGGGACAGCCGCAGGTTATTTACAAGGAGATTGACGGACAAAAGTGCGAGCCTATAGAAGAGTTGACCATCAACGTACCCGAAGTGTTTGCTTCGAAAATGATTGATATGGTGACCCGCCGTAAAGGAGAGATGACCTCGATGGAGAGTCAGGGCGAACGCACCAATATCGAATTTGACATTCCTTCGCGCGGTATTATCGGATTGCGCACCAATGTGCTGACTGCCAGTCAGGGCGAAGCCATCATGGCTCACCGTTTCAAGGAGTATCAACCCTACAAGGGTGAGATAGAGCGTCGTGTAAACGGTTCGATGATTGCCCTTGAGACGGGCACAGCCTATGCCTATGCCATCGACAAGTTGCAGGATCGCGGCAAGTTCTTCATCGACCCGGGCGAAGAGGTCTATATGGGACAGGTAGTAGGTGAGCACGTGCATGACAACGACCTCGTAGTGAATGTCTGCAAAGCCAAACAGCTCACCAACGTGCGTGCCTCCGGCACCGATGACAAGGCCCGCATCATTCCGAAAGTCATCATGTCACTCGAAGAGTGTCTGGAGTATATCAAGGAAGATGAACTGGTGGAGGTCACGCCCAAGTCGATGCGCATCCGAAAGGGCATCCTCGACCACGACCAGCGCAAGAAGGCAAACAGGACATAACGCGAACCAACAATCCCTCGCTTCGAAAACAAGCGAGGGATTATTGTATCTACGCATCGGCAAAAACTCTACCGTCGTCAAGAGTTATCTGAAGCTTAGCGTACTCGCAGTGGAAATCGTGCTCCAGACGGTCGAGATAGCGGGCACTCTCCCACTTACACATGAGAAGGTCATGAAGCAGATAGTTGCCACAAGCCTCAGGACGGGTGGCGGGAACCTCTGTCTGCGTGAGAATCCACTTGAGGCACTCAATGGTCAGACGACGCATATCCTCCACAGAATAGTTTCCCGTCATGACGACATACATGCCCGTGAGGCATCCCATAGGCCCTACATATACCACATCTTCCTTCGCCTCTGAATTGCGGAACCATGTGGCCATCAGATGCTCTAGACTATGCATGGCGGCAGGAGCCACGGCCGGTTCACGGTTGGGCTCCGTGATACGCAGGTCAAACGTTGTAAATCCTTTATCCTCGCGCGAGACATAGATGCCGGGCTTCAGACGGGTGTGATCAATGGTAAAACTCTGTATGACTTCCATATTGCGTTTAAATTAGAGTGATTCAACAAATGTCTTGGTGGTTTGGAAAGAATGTTCGGCCACGTTATCCCAGAAATTATGATACATGGCAGCATTGGTGTCGCGCAACGGAATATCGCTAATAACACGGAACGAGATAAACGGCACCCGATTGACATAACAGGTCTGGGCGATGGCACACGACTCCATGTCAACGGCTTTCGCTTCCGGAAATTTCTCAATGATTTCGGCCATCTTTGTCTTCGAATCAACAAACCAGTCGCCTGTGACGATGAGACCGGAATGAACATTCAGCAGATTAGCCTTGGCAAGCAGCCACGGATCGGCAGGATAGCGGGCAGGCAGCCCCTGCACCTGACCATACTGCGTGGAGTTGTCAACTGCCATGCCGCAGTACACATCGTGATAGGTAAGTTCAGTACTTACCACCACATCCTGCACATTAATATCGTTACCATTGCCTCCGGCACATCCGCTGCTGATAATGCAGTCCGGATGAAACTCGTTGATCATCCGCTGTGCCCCTAAAGCCGCATTGACTTTGCCGATGCCACATTTCTCCACAAGGACGTCGCTGCCGCCAAACACCTGTTGCAACTGGCGCAACTCCTTGTCCATTGCCACTATAATACCGATCTTCATTGCTGTCTAAATATTTTTTATGATGCAAAGGTACAAAAAAAATCGTAACTTCGCATCGTCAAACCACAAAATCTCAATCTACAATAAAAATGCCTTTTTACTGACCAAAAGATAATCAAATGGGGGGTGCAAAAAAATTGATTATCAAATGGTCGGCATTTGATAATCAAATGACTTGGAAAAGA
>CAMWKM010000147.1 GCA_947174835.1 uncultured Prevotella sp. | reverse complement strand
TGACGTTTCAAACACATAACGTCACTTTGCAAACAACTAATATTCAATGATATATGACAAAAAGTGACGTTATGACGTTATAAAACAATATTTTTTCTTAGAAAAATGTTTTTTTATTTTGTATCTTTGGTAACTATTCAGGTATTGTAGGGTCGCGACAATGAGTCTGCAGCGTGCTATGGGTCGCAGAGTGTTGGTTGGTTGTGCATGTTGATTTAGTGTCGGACGAGGTCGGTCAGTGCCGCAAAGGGGTCGTGGTTGTTTTTCCGAGCGGTCTGGATTTTTAAGTGTTAATGGCCTAATTTCTAATTCCAAGTCGTATTTGAGCACTCATGTGTATTTCTAAAGTGTGAAGAAACAAAAAAATCCCCCCAAAAATGCAATTGTTTGACTTTATTTTACTACCTTTGCCACGACTCTTTAATGTCCTTGAATAATTTGACACTGCAGACGTGCTCTGCATCGTCTTATTTTCAGGACAACCTACGCCGAGCCAAAGATGAAAGAGCCTGTAATGGCGACCGACCGAGGCGGGCATTATCGGATGAACTGGAAGACGTTAGTATAACAACTGAAAGCAAAGCCGTATGAGGAGGGAACAGAGTCACTACTTGATGTAGAAAGGCGTTTACTCAACGCTTCATCGCTACGTTCTGAACTTCGAACACTTAGAACCCTTGTAGCAGATGTGGCAATGGTAGATGACCCGGGATGTGTTTATACGCATTCCCTTTCGTGATAGCATGTGCAGCAATGTATCATGTATATCAGTCCGTTAGGGGTACTATATTCATATTCGGCGTGGGCTTCGAAGTTGCTTATCTTTACAAGGTGGCAAGTTCGAAGGCCAAGAACGTGAGATAAGTAACGAGTACGAATCTCACGTCTTTATTTATGTCTCTCGGTTAAATACGAAATGGGCCTAATATGCAAAATGTAAACGCAATAGATTATGAAGAAGTTATCAACCCTTTGCCTGATGATAGTTTTTGTTTGCACGACTGTCTCAGCGCAACTTCCAGTTGGCATGTTAAAGACCACAGATGGGAAGACCATCAAAACTGATACTCTGACAAATGGAGGGAAACCATTTATTATAGATTTCTTTGCGACATGGTGTAAGCCGTGCAACCGTGAACTAAAAGCCATACAAGAGGTCTATGAAGAATGGCAGGAAGAAACTGGCGTGAAACTGATTGCTGTGTCAATCGATCGAGCACAGAACGTAAACAAAGTTAAGCCTTTATAGATGGAAACGGCTGGGAATACGAGGTATTGCTCGATTCCAACGGTGACTTTATGCGCGCACTCGGAATACAGGGAATACCTTACACGCTAATTGTGGACGGCAAAGGGAATATAGTGTATAGGCATAATGGCTATGTAGAGGGAGCGGAACAGGAACTTATCAGAAAAGTAAGGGAAATCGTTTGCAAACAAGAGAAATGATAAACAGAATGAAAGTATCAAGTCGATGGTTTATGTTTTTGTGCATCTGGTTGAACAGCCTTTATGTAATTGCCCAAGATAACGGGGGCAACGACATCACTTTGATGGGAAGCCTACAGAGTGACATCCTAATTCCACAGAAAGACGAGAAGATAGGCACAAAAGAATATGGTGAATGGGCATTGACGAACACGTATGCAGAGGTTGCTCTGATGAGCAGATATACAGATGCTGGCATACGTCTGGAATATCTGGAATATCCGTTACCAGGGTTTGAAAAGGATTTCAAGGGCTGGGGTATTGCTTCTTTATATGCACGACTACATTTAAAAAAAATTGAGGCGACAATAGGAAATTTTTACGAACAATTTGGTTCTGGATTTATTTTGCGTACGTATGAGGATCGCAATCTTGGAATAGATAACTCATTACTTGGTGTGCGGGTTGTGGCAGAGCCTTTCAAAGGAGTTACCATAAAGGTCCTTACTGGTTTCCAGCGACATTACTGGAGTCTTAACTGCGCACTTATATCTGGCAGTGATATGGAATTGAACCTTGACCAATGGCTAAGGGCACTGCAGAATAATAACATACACCTGATATTAGGAGCATCTTATGTGAACAAACACGAAGGTAATGAAGATGTTTTCGTGGATGCAACCCACAAATTGAACTTGCCACATTATGTGAATGCTTTTGATCTTCGCGCCCGACTGCAACATGGCGGCTGGAGCATTTTCGCAGAGTATGCACAGAAATCCCAAGACCCTTCATTTGACAATGACTATATCTATCGCAACGGGCACGTGGCAATGTTGTCTGCTTCCTATTCAAAAAAAGGAATGAGTATATTGTTGCAGGCGAAGCGCAGCGATAACATGTCGTTTCGCAGTAACAGGAGCATGACTGGTACTTCTTCTTTTATCAATCATCTGCCAGCATTCACTACGAACCACACCTATATGCTGGCGGCTCTCTACCCCTATGCTACACAGCCTGACGGTGAATGGGCCTATCAGACAGAATTGGGCTACAACTTCAAAAGACACACGCCGCTTGGTGGAAGATACGGTACAAATGTGAAAATGAATTTCTCTCACATCCATTCAATAGATAAGGACATAAAAGGCGGAGCGACCAAAGGCTCTGACGGTTACAACTCTGCATTCTGGAAATGGGGTGACAAGACGTACTATCAGGATTTCAACGTGCAAATAGAAAAGAAACTTTCTAACTCATTTAGACTCAATCTGATGTACATGAATCAGTTCTATAACAAAACGGTTGTTGAGGGAGAAGGCGGTATGATTCATTCCGACATCTTCATAGCAGAAGGAAAATACAAGTTCAGCAATAAGATAACATGGAGGGGTGAAGCTCAATACCTTGCTACTGCAGACGACGAGGGCGACTGGATGTTTGGTTTGTTGGAACTCTCCGTGATGCCTTGCTGGATGTTTACCATAGCCGACGAATACAATTGTGGGGAGACAAAGACACACTATTACTCGGGATTCGCAACTTTCAACAAGGGAGTGCACAGGATACAACTTGGCTATAGGCGTACACGTGCGGGATATAACTGCGCTGGAGGTATCTGCCGATATGTGCCAGCAAGCAAGGGAATAATGGTATCGTATAACTATAATTTCTAAGACCATGAAACTGAGAAACTTGTTAAATTCGATACTTGCCGGACTTTTCGCCTATACGCTTGGGGCGTGCGATACGGTAAAAGAGGAAAACCGCTTGATATACGTGAGACCAGCAGAAGTAAACCGCCGGGTGCTGATAGAAGACTTCACGGGGCAGTGCTGCGTAAACTGTCCGACAGCTACTGAGGAAATTGAAAAACTACAAAAGCAATACGGAGAAGACAACGTAATTGCCGTGGCTATTCATGGTGGCTATTTTGGTCTGTACACTTCCACTCCAACCGTTACGGCACTTGGTACGGAAGAGACACGAGAGTATTACGACAGATGGAATATTGATTCGCAGCCGGCTGGAATGGTCAATCGCCGTGGCGGGGCTGGCAACTATACAGCATGGGCAGCAGCCATACACCATGAGCTACAGGAGCCGTCGCCTGTCTGTATCAGTCTTCATACAACTTTTGACAAAACCACCAATATGCTGCAAGTGAAAGTTAGCACATTGTCAACACAGAAGCTACACTGCAAGTTGCAACTCTGGCTGACGGAGGACTGCGTAACAGCATGGCAGTTAATGCCGGATGGTAGACCAAACCCAGAGTACATTCATAACAACGTATTCAGAAAGTCTATCAATGGCACGTGGGGAACGGACTTCATACTCACAGAATCGCAAGTTGAGACAACATTCACGACCACTATCAACAGCGAATGGCAGCCAGCAAATATGTATGTAATAGCATTTGTGTACGACCAAGAAGGGATTATACAAGCGACAAGGCAAAAAATAAACAAATAAAAAGTTATCAGAGAATGAATAAACTGTTTACAACTGTTCTTTTTGTATTTTGCGGTGCAATGTGTACTCATGCCCAGATACAATTCACAGACCACGAAGGGAACGCTATCCCCGATGGCAGCGAGGTTAGGTTTACGACACCCAATGCAGAGATTCTGCCATACGGAATGTACCAGATTCCTATGGAGATAGACCTGAGGAATGTCGGCAACGCGCCAGTCGAGTGTGTCGTAAGTTTCGAGGTTACCTATATTGACACAGACAAAGGGGCGTTCTATTGTTGTGCCTTCGGCAACTGTGTACCATTCAACAAAATCGGGGTGCTTACCAAAGACCCTGTAATGATTGATGCTGGCAGCGTTGACACGACACTCAGACAAACGGAATGGAGTCCAAAGAGTGAAACTGCATACGGGAAAGTGCAGTTCACTATGACTGTTAAAAGTCCATTCGGTGACACAAGCATCAATGTTACCCTTGAAAATGCAGGCCCGACATCGGTCAACCATAATATCAACAATGGGAACATAGCAGAAACGGCACGTTATAATGCTTCTGGACTGCGTATATATAAACCACAGCGTGGTATCAATAT
>CAMWKM010000146.1 GCA_947174835.1 uncultured Prevotella sp. | reverse complement strand
TTTGCAATAATTTTATGATTTTTCTGTTTCTACAATTAGAATAAATATATGCTAACAGATATGAGAAGATTTGTTTTGTTCCTACTGCTGGTCATACTGGCTGGAGGACAATCATTTGCCCAGTCGGGTATGACAGACCAACAAGTAACGGCCTATATCCTGGAAGAAAGTGACAAAGGGACAAGTCAATCTGAAATTGTAACCCGATTGATGCAGCGCGGGGTGACAGTCCAACAGTTACAACGCGTCAAAAGAAAATACGAACAACAGAAGAAACAGGGTAACTTAGGTTCCGTGGAGAACAGCGAAGATCGCCTGCGCACCAACAATGCTCAACAACAGACGTTTAAGAATGCAAATACAGGAATTTCCTCCAACAACTCATCACTGCGCATTCAAGGATCACAGAACATACGCCACACCTACGATGAAGATGATCCTGAATACATGCTCATGCAGGCAGAAATGGGGGGTATGTTGCCCGTGGACTCTATCGCCCTGCTGGAACAGATTCTTAAGCAGCAACGCAAAGAAAAGACTCGCATTTTCGGACATGATATTTTTAATAATGAAAACCTGAGCTTCGAGCCAAATATGAACATTGCCACACCACGAGATTACCGTTTGGGACCAGGCGATGTAGTAATTGTTGACATCTATGGTGCCTCGCAAGAGAGCCAAACACTGACCGTATCTCCTGACGGTGACATAAACATTGACGGCTTCGGCCCCATACAAGTAAACGGATTAACGGTTGCACAGGCAAACTCTTTATTACGTTCACAATTGGGAGCCCGTTACAGCAGTAGCCAAATCAGACTGACTGTAGGACAGACGAAGACCATTATAGTCAACGTGATGGGTGAGGTAAAGGCTCCAGGCACCTATACCCTCTCTGCCTTTTCTACAGTTTTCAATGCTCTTTATATGGCGGGAGGTATTACAGATATAGGTACGCTACGTAATATCAAAGTATATCGCGACAACCGTCTCATCTCGACCGTTGATGTGTACAACTACATTTTAAATGGACAAGCCACGGGTAACGTGCGGCTGACAGACAACGATGTGATTATCGTAGGGTCGTATGATTGTTTGGTAAACATTACCGGCAAGGTAAAACGTCCGATGTTCTACGAAATGAAAACTGACGAAAGTCTCCACTCGTTGCTTAAATATGCAGGCGGATTCACAGGCGATGCCTATAAAAAATCGGTGCGTGTGATTCGCAAGGCCGGTGCCCAATATTCTGTTCACACCATCAATGAGTTTGATTTAGGCGCATTCCACATGGCTGACGGCGACTCTGTAAACGTCGACTCTGTAGTAAAACGCTACTCAAACATGGTAGAGGTAAAAGGAGCCGTATTCCGTCCAGGCATGTATGAGTTGGGAAGTAACATTACCACCGTGCGCTCGCTGATAGAAGCTGCCGAGGGTGTTACAGAAGATGCCTTCACGGCCCATGCCATTATGCATCGCATGAAAGCAGACCGTTCATTAGAAATGAAGGCCGTTGACATAGCAGGCATCTTGGAAGGCCGCGTGGCCGATATTCCCTTGCGAAATGAAGATGTGCTTTTTATACCCAGTCAAGAAGAAGTGAGGATGAAACAGACACTAACCATTCATGGTGAAGTGCAGAACCCCGGTATCTATAAATACGCAGACAACGAAACTGTAGAGGATTTCATTATGCAAGCCGGAGGACTGACAGAGACAGCAGCAGCCGTCAATGTTTTGGTTTCACGCCGGGTCTTTAATCCTAAAGCTACCACGAAAGACAGTATCACGGCACAATCATTCACATTTACGTTAAAGGATGGATTCGTCATTGATGGTGAAGAGAATTTCAAGTTGCAACCTTTCGACGAGGTATATGTACGTCAAAGTCCTGGTTATGGTCAACAACGCAACGTGTCAATAGAAGGCGAAGTGCTTTTTAGCGGTAACTATCCCTTGACCAAGGAGAACGAACGACTGAGCGATCTCGTAAAGAAAAGCGGTGGTTTCACAAAATTAGCCTATATTGGAGGAGCCCGATTGGAACGGCGAATGAATGAGGCAGAACGTTTGCGCTATCAAGAATCAGCCAAGATGCAGAAAAAACAAGATGAAGATCTGTTGATTGAAATGGCCCTGAAAAGCGGCCGCTCCATAACAGATCTTGGTACTGGTCAGCAGACAAAGAAACAGGAATTGAACAACATACCCACCACCTATTTCGTAGGAATCGAATTAGACAAAGCCCTGGCTAATCCTGGCAGTGATGAAGATTTAGTACTTCGCGAAGGCGACCGCCTGATTGTTCCTGTCTATAATGGTACCGTAAAGATCAATGGCGAAGTTATGTATCCTAATACCGTAGGCTTCGAAGCTGGCAAAAAAGCCAGTTACTACATCAACATGGCAGGTGGATACAGTAATAAGGCAAAAAAAGGAAAAGCTTACATCATCTATATGAATGGTGACGTTGCCAAAGTATCGAAAGGAGCCAAAGTACGTCCAGGTTGTGAAATTGTAGTACCAGCCAAGGCTCAGAACAAGATGAGTACTGCCGAGACCGTTACACTGGGGTCAGGTATCGTATCTATCTCCACGATGATTGCAACTTTGGCTAATATCTTAGCGAAATAAAATTTAAAAACGAGAGTTGAAAAGAAAACATGGAAGAAAAGAAAAATAAAGAGGTCATAGACTTTGGACTGCTTTGGAATAAACTGTGGACTCGCAGGATACTTTTCATAAAAGTGTGGGCTATCACTTTCGTTATAGCCTGTATATATATATATCCCATCCCACGCTACTATAATACAAGTACAAAGTTAGCCCCAGAAATGGGTGGTAGTTCTTTATCTGGCGGTGCATTAGGCTCGCTGGCATCTTCGTTTGGTTTTGACCTTGGGGGTATGGAAACTAATGATGCTATCAACCCTACGCTTTATCCAGACCTTATGGAAGACAACGGTTTCGTGACCGGTCTGTTCAATATTAAAGTAACCAGTAGTGACGGAGATATTAGTACAGACTATTACAACTATTTGAAGTATCATCAAAAGAAAAGTATATGGGGAGTGCCTCTGGTGTGGGTAAAAGGGCTTTTTAAATCAAAAAAAAACAAGTCTGATACCGAAAGTGAGTTCAATCCCTATATTCTGTCAGAAGAAGACTACAACATAGCCGAAATCATTAGAAGCAACATCCGTTTCAATCTTGACGACAAAACAGGTGTCATCACTGTAACAGCCACGGCACAAGATCCTCTTGTTTGCAAGATTTTAGCCGATTCCGTGACAGTATATCTACAAGATTTCATCACAAAGTACCGTACCAACAAGGCACGGATTGATTTGGCCTACTATACAGCTTTAGCCGACACTGCCTTGACCGAATACAGAGAAGCAGCCAAAGCTTACAGTCGTTATGCCGATGCCAATACCAATGTGGTATTGGAAAGTTACCGTAACAAGCTGAATGATTTAGAGAATGATATGTCGCTGAAGTTCAGCACTTATTCGGCTCTAAACACACAGGTGCAGGCAGCCCGCGGTAAGGTTCAGGAGCGCACGCCAGTATTCACCCAACTAAAAGGTGCCTCAGTTCCTATTAAGCCAGCAGGTCCCAAACGTATGATATTTGTCATGCTGATGCTAATGCTGACAACAGCAGTTACCGTAACCAGTCTGCTCCGCAAAGACTTATTAAAAATTATCACCATACACGGGAGCGACCAATAGAAGTGAGGATAGAAATAGCCAAAGGAATCCAGATATCCTTCAAGGAGGATATAGCGCTCAAGATATTGATTTATGTCGTATGGGCATCTATGCTTTTGGCTTTCCTAAAAGGTTTCATCCTTCGTGTTCCTGTTTTGGGTGACTATCCGGAAATTGTATTGACCATGGCCGTTATCATCCCAGTGATGTTAGCTATACCTGCATTGCTCAATCGGTTTTGTTTAGGAGATTATTTATTCTATTTTCTGAATGTTTTCTATCTATTGGCTAATTTTATATTGTTTCCGGAAAACACGACCTATTTGTCAGACGAGGCTCTCTATTGCATTTTCTGCGTTTTCACCTACTATTTTATTGGCAGACTAATTGACATAGACAAACTGTTCAATGCATTTGTCCTGTTGTCTACGATTTGCATCTATCTGGATTTATTCTACTTTTTAGTGTATGCACCGAGATTCAGCAATATGGCAGATGTGGCGGGTGAGGATAATATGTGGGGCGCTTATCAAATTTTACCTCACGTTGCCATGATACTTTGGGCAACACTCAAAAAGTTTAGTATTTGGAAAGCCCTTACTTTACTTTTAGGCTTGTTGTTTCTGCTTTCATGCGGCACCAGAGGCCCATTTGTCCCTCTGGCCTTTATTGGTGCCATCTATTTTCTTTTCTACATGAAGTTCAAGGGGGACAACTCCGTAAAAATAGGAATCGAAACAGCCTATATTCTGGTTAATTCCTTTTTAAAAGAGTTTATTCATTTTCTTGCCGAAACCATTACGGGCTT
>CAMWKM010000145.1 GCA_947174835.1 uncultured Prevotella sp. | reverse complement strand
ACAGTAAACAAATAACGCTTCATCTTGGATTTTTGTCGGCAAAGATACCAAATATAAATCAATAAATCGTTCAAAAAAAGGAAAAAGATAGAATAAACGTCATTGTTTTTTAGAAAATTCGAGTAACTTTGCAACCGTTTATAAACAAAGACAATGAATAAGAAGCAAAAAACTCCGGATTATATCTTTGAGTCGAGTTGGGAAGTATGCAATAAAGTCGGTGGTATCTACACCGTCCTTTCAACGCGGGCAAAGACATTGCAGGAGAAGTTTCAGGATAGGATCATATTCATCGGTCCTGATTTTTGGAAAGAGAACGAGAGTCCTTATTTTCGTGAGGAAAAAGCGTTGTTTGCCGAGTGGCAATGGCAGGCTCACGAACAAGGCCTCAACGTGAGGATTGGACGCTGGACTATTCCCGGTGAGCCTATCGCCATTCTGGTAGACTTTTATCCTTTTTTCGAAAAAAAGAATGAGATCTATGGCTGGTTGTGGGAAAACTATCAGGTGGATTCTCTCCATGCCTACGGTGACTACGATGAGGCCTCGATGTTCTCGTATGCCGCAGGACTTGTGGTAGAGAGTTTCTACAACCACATCATTGACAAGACGAAGAAGGTGATCTACCATGCCAATGAATGGATGTGTGGACTTGGAGCACTGTACATCAATAAGAAGTTGCCACAGATTGGCACCATTTTCACAACCCATGCTACGAGCATCGGCCGTTCGATTGCTGGCAATCAGAAGCCACTCTACGACTATTTGTTTGCCTATAATGGCGACCAAATGGCCTGGGAATTGAATATGCAGAGCAAACATTCGATTGAGAAACAGACGGCTCACTACGTGGACTGCTTCACGACGGTGAGTGACATTACGGCCAACGAATGTAAGGAACTGCTTGACAAATCTGTCGACGTGGTGCTGCCTAATGGCTTCGATAATAGTTTCGTGCCCAAGGCTGCCACATTCACCAAAAAGCGCAAACAAGCCCGTCAGAAAATGTTGCAGGTGGCTAACGCCCTGCTGGGTGAGACTCTGGACGAAGACACGCTCATCGTGTCGACCTCTGGCCGCTATGAATTTCGTAACAAGGGCATAGATGTGTTCGTAGAGGCGATGAACCGTCTGCTACGTGACCGTCAACTGAAGAAGAAGGTAGTGGCTTTCATCGTGGTGCCCGGCTGGGTTGGCGAATTTCGCAAGGATCTGAAAGAACGTATAGAAAGCGGACAGTCTTACGACACACCGCTGGAGGTTCCTCAAGTAACCCACTGGCTGCATAACATGGGGCACGACAATGTACTCAATATGTTGAAGTTCTGCGATATGCACAACCGCCACGAGGATAATGTGAAGGTCATCTTTATGCCCTGTTATCTTGATGGCAAGGATGGTATTATCGACTTATCCTACTATGACGTGGTGCTGGGTAATGACCTCTGCATCTATCCATCCTACTATGAGCCTTGGGGCTATACACCGCTGGAAGCCGTAGCTTTCAATGTGCCCTGCATTACTACCGATCTGGCTGGCTTTGGTCTCTGGGCCAATAAGGTGTTTGGGCATTCCGGTGAATTGACCGACGGTGTCAAGGTTATCCATCGTACGGACTACAACTATTCCGAGGTGGCAGATTGCATCAAGGATACAGTGACCGATTTCTCCAATATGTCAAAGGCTCAGATTGAGGCCTGCAGGAAACAAGCCGGGGGTCTCTCAAAGAAAGCCTTGTGGAAGGAATTTATCAAATTCTATTACGAGGCCTACGACTTAGCCCTGACCAAGGCTGAGGAACGGATTCTAAAGACAAAAACAAATATCATTAAATAATAAGTCTGGGACTCCCAAAACTAACCAGACGCCCCTCTTGGACTGAGGGGGTGGGGGTAGATAAAAAATTATGAAAATCAAAGCTGACTATGTGAATGCTCCTCAGTGGAAGGAGTTGACCGTCAAGTCACGTCTTCCAGAGGATCTGAAGTGCCTTGACGAGATTGCACACAACCTGTGGTGGGTATGGAACTATGAGGCTCGCGACCTGTTCCGCGACCTGGATCCGGAGCTCTATCACGATGTGAAACACAACCCCGTGATGTTGCTTGAGCGTCTGAGTTTCGCTCGCAAGGAGGCTATCGTCAAGGATAAGGCCCTGATGAAGCGCATCAAGTCTGTCTACGATCTCTATCGTGCCTACGTTGATGTGAATCCCGACGAAAAGCGTCCCTCTGTAGCCTATTTCTCTATGGAGTACGGTATGCACTCAGCCCTGAAGATCTATTCCGGTGGTCTGGGTATGCTGGCCGGTGACTATCTGAAAGAGGCTTCCGACTCCAATGTTGATATGTGTGCCGTTGGCTTCCTCTATCGTTTTGGCTACTTCACTCAGTCACTGAACATGGATGGTCAGCAGATTGCCAACTATGAAGCCCAGAACTTCACTTCACTGCCCATTGAGCGACAACTCGACGAGAACGGACAGCCTATGGTGGTCGAGGTGCCTTATATGAACTATACTGTTTACGCCTATATCTGGCGTGTCAATGTGGGTCGCATCAAACTCTATCTGCTTGATACAGACAATGAGATGAACTCGGAGTTTGACCGCCCCATCACCCACTCGCTCTATGGTGGTGACTGGGAGAACCGACTGAAGCAGGAGATCCTGCTGGGTATCGGTGGCGTGCTGACACTGAAGAAACTGGGCATCAAGAAGGAGATTTATCATTGCAACGAAGGTCATGCTGCACTCTGCAATCTGCAGCGTTTGTGCGACTATATTGAGGAGGGTCTGACCTTCAATCAGGCAATGGAGTTGGTGCGTGCCAGCGGTCTCTACACCGTTCACACTCCCGTTCCTGCCGGTCACGACTATTTCGACGAAGGTCTCTTCGGCAAGTATATGGGTGGCTATCCTCAGAAACTGGGTATCTCATGGGACGAGTTTATCGGCATGGGACGTACCAATCCTGAGGACCACAATGAGAAGTTCTGCATGTCAACTTTTGCCTGCAATACCTGTCAGGAGGTCAATGGCGTATCAAAACTTCACGGTTGGGTCAGCCAGAAGATGTTTGCAAACATCTGGAACGGCTATTTCCCCGAAGAGAATCACGTGGGCTACGTGACCAATGGTGTGCACTTCCCCACATGGACTGCTACAGAATGGCGCAAGGTCTACGCAAAATATTTCGACGACAACTTCATGTTCGACCAGTCGAACCAGAAAATCTGGGAGGCCATCTACAATGTTCCCGATGAGGAAATCTGGGCTACACGTATGGCTCTGAAGAACAAACTGGTGGACTATATCAAGGAACAGTTCCGCGATACATGGTTGCGTAATCAGGGGGATCCCTCACGTGTACTGTCACTGCTTGAGCGTATCAATCCCAACGCACTGATCATCGGCTTCTGCCGTCGTTTCGCAACCTACAAGCGTGCCCACCTTCTCTTCACCGACCTTGACCGCCTCAGCAAGATTGTCAATGATCCAGAGCATCCCGTCCAGTTCCTTTTCGCCGGTAAGGCTCACCCTGCCGACGGTGCCGGTCAGGGACTCATCAAAAAGATCTATGAGATCTCACAACGTCCTGAGTTCTTAGGCAAGATTATCTTCCTCGAAGATTATGACTTCCTGTTGGCTCGCCGTCTCGTTTCCGGTGTTGACATTTGGATGAATACTCCTACCCGTCCTTTGGAGGCTTCCGGTACCTCTGGCGAGAAGGCTGAGATGAATGGTGTTGTCAACCTGTCTGTGAAAGACGGCTGGTGGCTGGAAGGCTATCGTGAGGGTGCCGGCTGGGCACTCACCGAGAAGCGCACCTATCAGAATCAGGGTTATCAGGATCAGCTTGATGCTGCAACTATCTATTCACTGCTCAAGAACGAGATCATTCCTCTTTACTATAACAGAAACAAGAAGGGTATCAGCGAGGGCTGGATCAAGGTCATCAAGAATTCTATTGCCCAGATTGCTCCTCACTACACGATGAAGCGTCAGCTTGACGACTACTACTCGAAGTTCTACGAGAAAGAGGCCAAGCGTTTCAAGGAGATCACCAAAGACGGCAACCGTCTGGCCAAGGAGATTGCACAATGGAAGGAATCCGTGGCAGAGCGCTGGGATAGCATCAATGTAGTGTCTGCCTCATGGGATATTCCTGCTTCCGGTCTGGAGACAGGTGCAAAGTACACCCTCCGCTACGTCGTCAACGAGCAAGGACTTGACGATGCTGTTGCCCTGGAAATGGTCAATATCTATACCGACAAGAACGGTGAAGAGCGCATCTACTCTATTGAGCCGCTGAAGCTAATTGGCAAGGAAGGTAACGACTATACCTTCGAAGCTACCCTCGCTCCACAGCAAGCCGGGGAGTATAAGAGTGCCGTGCGTATGTATCCGAAAAACAAAAACCTGCCTCACCGTCAGGACTTCTGCTATGTGAAGTGGTTCGAGTTGCCTCAGACCAACTAAGCATACAATAGTCTCAGATATAATATGGCCAGACGGGAATAACCTGTCTGGCCTTTTTCTTGCATTTTAAACATAAAAAAATGTAGAAAAGTTTGGCTGTTTCACAAAAAGTTCGTACCTTTGCACCCGCAAAACCGAAAAGGATGCACCCGTAGCTCAGTTGGTAGAGCACCTGACTCTTAATCAGGGTGTCCAGGGTTCGAGCCCCTGCGGGTGTACTTTTTTATTGTAACAACGGTTAGCGAATGCACCCGTAGCTCAGTTGGTAGAGCACCTGACTCTTAATCAGGGTGTCCAGGGTTCGAGCCC
>CAMWKM010000144.1 GCA_947174835.1 uncultured Prevotella sp. | reverse complement strand
CCTATATATATAAGGGTGAGAGCCAGCCTATTGCCGATCGTCTTTATAAGATGTTCCCCAGACTGCATCGTGCAGCCTACAAGCGTTTCTATCAGGACGAAATCTGGCAGTTTGTGACTCATAAGGTCATCTTTGCCTGCGTTTCCACGCCTATCGCTTGGTTTGACCGTCATGTAGTTGATGGTACGTTTGACTTCTTGGCATGGGGAGCCAACGAAACCGGTGAGTCGCTGCGAGTATGGCAGAGTGGTGACGTGCGCAAGTATGCCGTGTGGTTCCTCACAGGCACTGTTGCATTAACATTAATCCTTTTATGCATCTAAAGATATGAATATATTAAGTTTATTCGTAGTGATTCCCGTCCTGATGCTTCTGGGATTGTGGATAGCCCGCAACCTCAATCAGGTGCGTGGTGTGATGGTGGCAGGTGCTTCGTGCTTGCTTGCCCTTTCAGTATGGTTGACCTACTATTTTGTGACAGAGCGTGCTGCCGGTAATACCGACGAGATGTTGCTTGTCAGCAGAATACCTTGGTTTAAGCCTTTGAACATTGAATATGCAGTGGGCATTGATGGTATTTCTGTCGTGATGTTGCTTCTGTCGAGCATCATCGTGTTCACGGGTACCTTTGCCTCTTGGCAGTTGAAACCTCTCACCAAGGAGTATTTCCTTTGGTTCACCCTGCTCTCTACGGGTGTGTTTGGTTTCTTCATCTGCACTGATATGTTCACCATGTTCATGTTCTACGAGGTGGCTTTGATTCCCATGTACCTGCTCATTGGCGTGTGGGGTAGTGGTCACAAGGAGTATGCGGCCATGAAATTGACCTTGATGCTGATGGGTGGATCGGCTCTGTTGATCCTCGGTATCTTGGGTATCTATTATTTCAGTGGTCATACCACTATGAACGTGAACGATATTGCTGCTATGCACAATATTCCGGAGGAGATTCAGAACGCCTTCTTCCCCTTCATCTTTATCGGCTTTGGTGTGCTGGGAGCCCTTTTCCCGTTCCATACATGGTCACCCGATGGTCACGCTTCGGCTCCAACGGCAGTGTCTATGCTCCATGCCGGTGTGCTGATGAAGCTGGGAGGCTATGGCTGTTTCCGCATTGCCATGTATCTGTTGCCTGACGCTGCACAGGATCTATCGTGGATCTTCCTCATCTTGACCACTATCTCTGTAGTCTATGGTGCTCTCTCTGCCTGTGTGCAGACTGATCTGAAGTATATCAATGCCTATTCGTCGGTGAGCCACTGCGGTCTGGTGCTCTTTGCTTTGTTGATGATGAGTCAGACAGCCTGTACGGGTGCTGTCCTGCAGATGCTTTCACACGGTCTGATGACGGCCCTTTTCTTTGCCCTCATTGGTATGATCTATGGCCGTACCCACACCCGCGACATCCGCGAACTGGCTGGCCTGATGAAGATCATGCCTTTCCTGGCTGTGGGTTATGTCATTGCTGGTTTGGCCAACCTTGGTTTGCCGGGCTTCTCAGGCTTCATTGCCGAGATGACTATTTTCGTTGGTTCATTCGGTGCTAAGGAACTTTCCGGTGACCCCAGTTCTTCGTTCCGTATGGTGGCTACCATTATTGCCTGTATGTCGATTGTCGTAACGGCAGTCTACATCCTGCGCGTTGTTGGTAAGATCCTGTATGGCGAGGTGGAGAATAAGCATTACCTTGAGCTGACCGATGCAACTTGGGATGAGCGCGTTGCCGTTGTCTGCCTTATCTTCTGTGTGGCAGGTCTTGGCTGTGCTCCTTTCTTCTTCAGCGATATTATTTCGGATGCTACGGCACCGATACTTCATTCAATTGGTGTAATGTAAAAATCAGAACAGAACAATGGATATTAACTATAGTGAATTTCTAAATATGGTTCCTGAGGCCACGCTTATGCTGGGTCTGGTAATCGTTTTCTGTGCAGACTTTGCATTGCACAAGAGCGAACGCAAAACTTTCGTATTGAGTGTACTCACTGGAGCACTGCTGCTGTGCCAGCTGGTGTCTTGTTTCTTGGCAGAGCCAGCCTCGGCTTTCGGTGGTCTCTATGTGACCTCGCCCATCGTCAATGTGATGAAGACTGTGCTCACGTTGGGTACGTTTATTGTTGTCGTGATGTCGCAGTCGTGGCTCAAGAACAATGCCACCCGCATTTCGGGTGAGTTCTATGTGCTTGTGCTCTCCACGCTGCTGGGTATGTATATGATGATGTCGAGCGGTCACTTCCTCATGTTCTTCCTTGGACTTGAGATGGCCTCTGTTCCTATGGCTTGCCTTGTAGCTTTCGATTGCTATAAGAAACAATCGGCCGAGGCTGCCGTTAAGTATATTCTCACGGCCACTTTCTCTTCGGGTGTCATGCTCTATGGCATCTCGTTCCTCTATGGTGCTGTGGGTACGATGTACTTTGACGATATGGCCGAGAAGATTCAACTCACCCCTCTGGCTATTGCCGGTATGGTGTTTTTCTTCAGTGGACTGGGCTTCAAGATTTCTTTGGTGCCTTTCCATTTCTGGACAGCCGACACCTATCAGGGTGCCCCCACGCCTGTCACAGGTTATCTGAGCGTTGTGTCGAAGGGTGCTGCCACGCTGACGTTGGCCATCATTCTGATGCAGGTCTTTGGACGTTTGGTCAATTATTGGGAGCCCTTGCTTTGGATTGTCATCATGCTTACCATCACTGTGGGTAACCTCTTTGCCATTCGTCAGAAAGAGTTGAAGCGCTTCATGGCTTTCTCCAGTATCTCTCAGGCCGGCTACATCATGCTGGCTGTGGTGGGTAACTCCGGTGCCAGTCTGACTGCTCTCACATTCTATGTGCTGGTCTATGTGGCTGCCAACATGGCTGTCTTCACGGTCATCAGCACTGTTGAGGAGAACAATGGTGGCACAACAGAGATGGCAGCCTACAATGGTCTTTATCAGACCAACCCGAAATTGGCACTGCTCATGACGCTCGCTCTCTTCTCGTTGGCTGGCATCCCACCGTTTGCAGGTATGTTCTCCAAGTTCTTCGTCTTCATGGCTGCCGTTGGTGGTCACGAGAGTGCTCCATTCTGGCCCTACTTCGTGGTGTTCATCGCCTTGATCAACACTGTCGTGAGCCTCTATTATTATCTGCTCATCGTGAAGGCTATGTATATTACGAAGACCGAAAGTCCGCTGCCCACGTTCCGCAATGGTGCTGCCATCAACTGGTCGCTGGCCATCTGTACCGTTGGCATTCTGCTCTTCGGCATCTGCTCGTGCATCTACGAGTGGATTGACAAGGCCGCAACGGTGTAATATCGTATAGCATAAAAAGACAGGTCATCTTTATAGGTGATCTGTCTTTTTTCGGTATTGACCTTTGCCGGATATAGTGAGTATAAGGAATATTAGTAACGGAATTATAAAAAACAGCAAAAACAATGAAAGCAATCAAACTATTCGTGTTGTCGTTGGTATCGGCCATCTTGGTGAGTTGTGGCACCACATCGACAGTGCCCATCACCGGGCGTAAGCAGAACTTGCTGGTCAGCGACGGTGAAGTGCTCAGTCTTTCCAACCAACAGTATCAGCAATATATTCAGAGTGCAAAGGCTTCGACTAATGCTGCCAACACAGCTATGGTGAAGCGGGTAGGGCAGAATCTGGCCAATGCTGTGGTGAGCTATTTGAATGCCAACGGATTAGGTGCCGAGGTATCAAACTATGCTTGGGAGTTTAATCTGGTGCAAGACCAGCAGGTGAATGCCTGGTGTATGCCAGGTGGCAAGATTGTGGTTTACGAGGGCTTGCTGCCTGTCACTCAGGATGAAGGTTCTTTAGCTATTGTGTTGGGGCATGAGATAGCCCATGCTGTGGCGAAACATTCTGCTGAGCGTTTGAGCAATGAGTATAAGAGCCAGTATGGAACAGCCATTGTCGGTGCCGTGCTTCAGGGTGCCGGTGTCGGTGAAGGCACTCAGCAGCTGATAGCTTTGGGACAGTCGTTAGGCAGCAATCTTTGGACATCGGGTTTTTCCCGTAAGCAAGAAAGCGAAGCCGATCACATGGGCTTGATTTTTGCCGCAATGGCAGGCTACGATCCTCAGGTGGCCACAGGCTTCTGGCAGCGCATGGCTGCACAAGGCACTGGCGGTAGCAGTCTCTTCAGTGATCATCCCTCCGACGAGACACGTATCAAGAATATTCAGGGCTGGATGCCCGAGGCCTTGAAATACTATAAGCCGAAGGCCACTGCGACTAATCTTCCCAAGACAACGAAGACTCTTAAGATTACCTCAAAGAAATAGTAAAACAGCAAATAGGAATGAATGGAGGCTCCAAACGGGTCGTTTGCAGGCTTCAAACGATGTGTTTGGAGGCTTCAAACACAACGAAATGAGGGCGATACACGAGCCAATAAAAAATGAGCGTACATCATAACAGGTGTACGCTCATCTTTTTCGTGATATTATTATCGGATGATCATCTTCTTGCTTACATTCCCCTGACGCAGGATATATGTACCTGTTGACAGGCTCTTGAGGTAGTCGCGACTGCAATCCTTCTTTATAAGAATGCCATGAAGGTTGTAGACATCAAATATAGCATCGACATCTGTAACTATGTTATCAATAGCGGAAGCCGTCAATGGCAAGATTGTGCCGAAACCGCTCCAGGGAGATGTGGATTTATAGGTATTAAGCATTTCTTCCGGGACATACAAGGTGGCCTCTACAATAGGAGTGGACGCAAATAAATATTCATTTTCTATTACGTTTTCCATCTTACATATTACTGTCTTGAGGGAGCGGCAATTTGAGAAACAAAACGAATTCAAATTTGTCACTGACGAAGGAATAGTTATCGACGTGAGGGCGTAGCAAGCATAGAAACAGAAAAATTCCAAACTCGTCACAGACGAAGGAATTGTTATCGACTTGAAGGAGATGCAACCATAGAAGCAGCCATTTCCCAAACTCGTCACTGACGAAGGAATCTCTATCGATGTGAGTGAAGAGCAGC
>CAMWKM010000143.1 GCA_947174835.1 uncultured Prevotella sp. | reverse complement strand
CAATAAATATAGCGATTATTTTAACGGGTATGAATATCGAACAAATACGTGAATACACGTTGTCACTCCCCGGTGCAACCGAAGACCAGCCGTTTGGCGATGACATCGTTACCTTCCGACTGGAAGGAAAGATATTCGTATGCCTTTGGTTAGGCGATATTAAAGACCCTACCCCTAAGGCGGCACTAAAGTTGTCGCCGGAAAGAAATGAGGAGCTAAGGGAACTATTCACTGCTGTGACTCCTGCCTTTCATTGGAACAAGAAACACTGGAGCGACGTATATTACGAGGAGTTAGACGATGCGTTAGTTCAAGAATGGATCCGAGAGTCGTACCTCCTCGTTGCATCAAAACTTCCCAAGGCTATCCGACAAAAGTACATACCAGAAAACAAATAAATTAAAGAGTTATGTTAGAACATATTGCAGATTTCACGGCTTGGCCGATTCTCACAGGTATATTCATCGGCTATATAGCTAACCGCATCATGAGCGGAAAAGGCAAAGGCTGTTGTATGAACCTTTTTGTTGGCATCGTTGGCAGTTATGCAGGTACACTCATCAGTCATCTGCTGAACATAGAACTGCTTGGCAAAGGGTATCTCACCAACTTCGTATTCTGCGTTGTTGGTGCAGTAACGGTACTATGGATTTGGAAGCAACTATTCGATTGAAAATCAAACTAAAATATTAAGCAAAATGAAGATTAACATTATCCATGCAATTGCCGTGGCACTGCTCGCTACAGCCTGTTCCAGTAACAACAAACAAAACGACGATGCCGACATTCGCGGCCAGTGGTATTTGGAGAACATCGTGCTCAGCGACTCGGAAAATGTACGTCCGATGGAGGAGGTAACAGATTCCCGTCAGTATATCCAGTTCGAGGACAGTACCTATTTTATTAAGACCAACTGCAACTCGATATCGGGTTTCTATACCATAAAGGGAGATTCAATCAATCTGGGTGCCGGAATGATGACCAGAATGGCATGTGAAAACATGGCCACAGAAGACGCTCTTTGCCGGATTCTTCCCCGTATCGTAACGGTTGATATCGAGAATGATTCCATAGCAAGACTGAACAGCAATACAGATTCGGCATACATTGTGCTCCGCAAGGCAACCGAGAAGATAGAAATAGAATAAACTCCTCTCAGCAACCGGATTGATGTCATTCCGGTCATTATGTGTTCGACATAAGCAGACTTATTGAATAAGGCTTATGTCGAACACATATATTTCGATTTATACATTAGTTCGCGCTGAAGGCGAACGGCAAGCGATTCAGTCGAGTGTCTGAACCCCGCCACCGTTCACCATCAACGTCTGACCGCTGACCCATGCGGAGATGGGGGAAGCGAAGTAAAGCACTGCACCGGCTATGTCGGCAACCTCTCCAAGTCGATGAATCGGAGTATGAGCCAGCATTTTCGCCTCTATCTCCGGAGTAAGAACCATGGCGAGAGCACGGGTACGGGTCGCTCCGGGTCCCACATTATTAATACGTATTCCCATCGGGCCGTAATCAAAGGCGAGATTGGAAGCCAAATGATTGAGTGCAGCCTTTGATGAACCGTAGATTGCCATACTTGGACTATTGTTGATACTGCTCATCGAGGTTATGTTAATGACACTGCCATAGCCCGACTTCTCCATGTGAGGAGCGGCAAGTTTGCACAGTTGCCAGGGAGCAAAGACATTGATGGCATATATACGCTCTACGTATTCACGGTCTATCTTGAAAGGATTTTCACGCCCGCCTCCACCAATACCGGCGTTGTTGACAAGGATATTCACCGTACCGAAAGTATCTACAGCGAAGTCTATCAGATGCGTGAGGTCATCACTGTTGAGCACGTTGCAAACCACAGCAGCACTTTTACCACCCGCTGCCACAATACCCTCGGCCACGCCCTGCGCTTTTTCAAGCGAGATATCGCTAACCACAACAGCTGCACCCGAAACTGCAAGAATCTCACATGAGGCTTTACCGATACCGTCGCCTCCTCCTGTCACAACAGCAACCTTTCCTGTCAAATCAAATAATGAATCATTATTCATATTATATCATGATTTAATTATATAAAATTCAATAATCACCAATGGCAAAGTTACTGATTTTTCCTGAATTACAAATATTTTTTGCAAGTTTTTTAATGCCAAGACAACAAAATATACAATAAAAAAACTGTCGGACGGGAATATTGATTTCTGCACTTTTTCTCTACTCGCAAGGCTTGCGAGCAGAATTTGTTGGCAGAATTCGTTTTTTATTTCGTATCTTTGCAACTGATTAATAAATGATATAGAATATGAGCGAAGATATTATTCCGTTTTTCTGCGAGGTAGAAGACAAGATGCAGGGCATCATCAAGGTGATTGGTGTGGGTGGCGGAGGCTGTAATGCCGTGCGTAATATGTATCAAGAGGGTGTTGAAGGCGTGACCTATGCAGTGTGCAACACGGATAGCCAGTCGCTGTCGCGCTCACCGGTGCCAGTGAAAATCATGCTGGGAAAATCGGGATTAGGAGCCGGTGGAAATCCAGAACTGGGACGCTCAGAAGCCGAGACGAATGTCGAAGACATTAAGAAACTACTGTCGGACGATACGAAAATGGTATTTGTGACAGCTGGTATGGGAGGTGGCACGGGCACCGGAGCCGCCCCCGTGGTGGCCAGTGTGGCCAAACAAATGGGACTATTGACAGTCGGAGTGGTGACCATTCCGTTTTTCTTTGAAAAGAAACGTAAGATCGTGAAAGCACTGAAAGGGGTAGAAGAGCTAAGGAAGAATGTGGATGCACTGTTGATTGTGAACAACGAACGGCTGTGTGACGTATATGCAACATCTGACATTCCCGTGAAAGAGGCTTTCCTAAAAGCAGACAATATTCTGATGGATGCCGTGAAAGGCATTGCAGAACTGATTACCCTGCCAAGCGACGGAGGCATCAAAAGTGACTTCCGCGATGTGGAGACGACGATGAAAAATGGCGGCGGGGCAATCATGGCAATGGGACGAGCCAGTGGCAGTAACCGAGTGGAGAAGGCTATCGTGGATGCACTGGACTCACCATTGCTCTATGGCAACGAAATTGGAAGGGCAAAGCGCATTCTATTCAACATCTATGCCAGTGAGGAACATCCCATGTTGGTGAGAGAATTGCTGGAAATTGACGACTTCTTTGATCAGTTGGATCCAAACATCGAAGTTATCTGGGGTACAGCCACAGACGACTCATTGGGCGAGGATGCGAAAGTGACAATATTGGCAACGGGGCTGGAGGATGACCTGAAAGGAGACATACAGACAAATGCCTATAAGGACGAAGACAGCATATATGAAGATCTGATACCTAAACTATACAAGCCCATGAAGAAGGATAAGGTGGGTGATGTGCTGACAGAAGAGAAGGTGACGTTTGAAGTAGAGCCTGCCAACGAGCCTGAGCCTCAAGTTGTGGAGGAACCGAATATAACAGAACAGCCTTCCAATGATGGAAAGAGTACGGAAACAGTATTGAAACGGTGGAAAGACTGGCTGGTGCAGAAAATGAAAGAGGCGGTGGACGATGAAAGATAGCGGACAACAACAGCCGGAGAACATGATTCCGGAGCTAAAACGGCTAATAGGGCAGTTGCAGGCAGCAGGACGTAAGGATCTATTGCTGCGAGCCATCGGTGTGCCGTTGTTGGAAGAACTGCACATCGAAGCGGCAAAAGGACGGCTGTCAAGACTACTGATAACACGGGATTATCGCTTCGTGCTGGTAGATTACGGCCGTCGGGAAGTAGAGCTACAACCTGTTCACAAGGCTGTCTATATGCTGTTTCTGGCTCATGCCGAGGGTATTGAATTTAAAAAGTTGGGGGAATACCGAGAAGAATTGCGCGAGTATTATCTGCGGGTAGCTTCGACTATTGACCGCCAGCGAATGGAGGAGAGCCTAAACCACTTGACGGATCCACTGGATAACGCTATCAACGAGAAGTGTTCGCGCATCAAAAAAGTATTCTCCGAACTGATGGACGAATACTCAGCCAGCTATTACATCATCAGTGGCCATGCACAAAAACGTGTAATGGGCTCCAGCAGAGTATGGTACGAACGGCTGAAAATCATCACACTGCCTCGCGAATACGTGATTTGGGAATCATAATACCAGATGTTCCATAGCGTGTCCTCCCCAATGGCTGTCACCGACATAGCGGAATCCAACCGCTGCATAGAGAGCCTTACCAACAGGATTGCCATCATCCACCAACAGACCAACACAGGGAAGTCCCATCTCATCAGCGCGTTGCTTGGTAACTTCGATTAGTCGCTGGGCTATTCCTTGTCGGCGATACTCCGGTAAAACGGCCAAAGAATCAAGGTATAGTTCACCTGCCTGCGTCTCAGCATCCATGCCGGAATGGTCTCTACCGATGTAAATCTTTGCAAGATCCAAGAAAGGACAGCGCAATTCATGTAGCCGTGCACCGTCATAACTGACAGAAATACCTACAACTTTCTGACCATCCAAAGCAACATAGGTGTTCTTATAACTATACTGTGAATCCACTCGCTCCACCAGCAGGGTCATCATCTTTCGGAAGTCCTCCAATCCACGCCCCTCTCCACAGAAGCTGAGACAGCACTCATCCGTCATTGCCATCATGATCAGCCGGGCTATATCCGCAGCCTGCTCCTTGGTAGCTTTTCTAATTTCAACCATTGTTCTCTTTTATATCCTTCGACCATCAGAATCTCTTCAGTTCTTCAAGCCCTTACTTAATAAGTTTCAAAACAGGACACAAAGATACGGAACTTTTCTTATTCCAATCTTCAAAACACAGAATATTTCCGAAATAGTCACTAATATTTGAAAAAATGTTGTAACTTTGCCCCAAAATCTTTAGATTATGGGTATTGTAATAGGTATTGACGTGGGCATATCAACCACGAAAATAGTAGGTCTCCAAGATAGACACGTCGTGTCGCCCATCCGTATTACGGCTGCCGACCAAGTAACATCGTTGTATGGTGCTTTCGGCAAATATCTGCACGACAACAAGATTAAGCTGAAAGATGTGGAGCAGGTGATGCTGACAGGTGTCGGCGCAGCTTATATCGATGAACCGGTATATGGAATCCCTACACGAAAAATCGATGAATTTGTTGCCGACGGTCTGGGGGCCCGTTTCGAGAGTGGGCTAACCAAGGCTATCGTTGTATCAATGGGCACAGGCACCAGTTTCGTACAATGCGACGGTGATGACATCCGTCACATCGGCGGCATCGGCATCGGTGGCGGCACTTTACAGGGTCTGAGC
>CAMWKM010000142.1 GCA_947174835.1 uncultured Prevotella sp. | reverse complement strand
AGAGGCCTATCAAATTGATCAAGATGGAACTTTCGGCCCCAAAAGTGGCGGCAAAATCTATAAAAATGATCTTGGCATTAATTTTAACTTCTATCAAGATAGTCCTCAAACCATTTGGTTTCCCTTTAATAGCATCCGAGGCACTGGACCTCAAACAGGATACTATTGGACAGCTCCCACCTCGCCATCTGGCGGCCATGACAACGCAGGAAATTGTATCTTCAATTTCGCTGACCCTACAATTGGCGGCGGTTTTACATCAGCAATAAGTTCAGCCAGCATAAGATGCATGAGGGAGCGAACTTATAAGAACAAAGATGAAAAATAGATTTTCATTCGCAGGCATTCTTTTGGCGGCGGTCTTAGCGGTCGCAGGATGCTCAGGCGAAAAACATCATGCTAACAGCGCAACAGGCGGAGAGTCTTCTCCGCTTGTCGCGTTATGTCGCGGCATCGACTACTCCGACACTGCCTCGCTCCATAACGAACCATTCATGAAACAGACTATGGCGGAGATTGTCCGGCTTATGGCGATATCCGACTCTGCGACTACTCATGAGGCTCTTTCCATCCTGTTCGGTGAAATAAGGCACGATGAGGGAGCATTGAAAGAGGTCACACGGCTGGCAGATCTATATCTGAACAATCCAGCCTCTCCGGTGAGAGACGAAAACCTTTACCTCCGAATGCTCCAGACATTACTTTTGACAGACTCTCTTCCGGAACTAACACGCTATCAGGCAGAAGAACGACTCCACATAGCATCGCTCAACCGACCGGGCTGTGTCGCCAGTGACTTCAGATACCTCGACAGAAAAGGGTCTATCGGAAGCCTGCATACGTTTGACGCGCCACAGATACTGCTAATTTTTTATGACCCGGAATGCACCCACTGCACAGACATACTTACAAAAATAGCGTCTCATACCGGAATCAACAGGGCGATAAACGAAGGGAATTTAGGGGTGATTTCAATCTATGCCGAGGGGAATCGCGAAGTGTGGAACCGTACCAAAGGAGGTATGCCCACAAACTGGACCGTTGGCTACGATCTGTCAGGCATCCTTGACAGCAATCTCTATGATCTTCCTGCCATGCCAATCCTCTATCTTCTGGACAGCACACATCATGTAATCCTGAAGGATCCTGATCCTCAAATGCTCATTACACCATGAATTCAACTATGGTCTATGTCTGCAGCGAATCTCAATTCTATTACAAATGGAAGTATGAAGGGCGATGCTTTTTTATATATCACGCCAAATCACATAAAATCCAGCAAAACAAATAAATTCTATTCGATAATATTTGGTTCTTTCGAAAAAAAGTATTACCTTTGCACCCGCATTCGGAAAAATGTCGGCATAGCTCAGCTGGTTAGAGTATCACCTTGACATGGTGGGGGTCCTTGGTTCGAGTCCAAGTGTCGACACTTCTCAGAGGAACATACAAAGCGCCTGTGGCGGAATTGGTAGACGCGCTAGACTTAGGATCTAGTATCTCGCGATGTGCAGGTTCGAGTCCTGTTAGGCGCACCAACATTAAAAGAAAAAGGCAACCCTTTACGAGGTTGCCTTTTTCATTCTGTGCACCGGCATCAATCGTCCAGTGAATATGTGACAGTCGTCACAACGCGCAGTTTCTTGATATACGGTGTATTCGCATCGCGATTATCAATCTCAAACTGTCCCTGACCGGCTGTCTGGATCTTGCCCAACTTCGACTCGCTGGCCTCAGCAAACTGCTCGGCTGTCGCCTGAGCATTTTTGATTGCCTCGGCCATCATCTCCGGTTTCATCTGCTGAAACGAGGCATACTGATAGTCAGGATAACTGGAGTCTAAAGCTACTCCCTGCTTCAAGAGTTCGGCCTGCTTGAAGATGGCGCGGTTCACCTCCTCCACCTTGCCCGTACTCACAGTGATGGTGGTATTGACAATATAGCGGAAGTTCTTCTGATTGTCACCCCATTCGCGGGCTTCAAGGTCGGACACACTGGGGGGATTGACCGTGATTTCCGAATCGTCGAGACCATTCTGCTTGAGGAATGCCTTGATCTTCTCTGCCTGTGCATTGATGCGCTCATAGAGCGTAGGCAGATCGTTGCCCGTCTCCTTGGTGCCGATACTCCACGTCACCTTATCGGCAGGCACTTCGCGCTCAGCTAATCCCTTCACCGTGACCTTACGGTCTTTATTGGTAAAGTTGTCTATACCAGCCTTGATGCACCATCCCATCACCATGATACCGACGGCAATGATTATTGATTCTTTTATCCTATTCATTATCTTACTTTATTAAAAATAACCTAAAGATTGGCCAACTCAATGGCTTTGTCAACAGCAGCGGAGAGACCCTCAACGCTCTTACCACCGGCTGTAGCATAGTGGGGCTGACCACCGCCGCCACCCTGAATGAGTTTGGCAGCCTCGCGCACCATCTGACCGGCATTCAGGTTGTGCTCCTTCACCAGGTCATCGCTCATCATGATACTAAGTGCAGGCTTCTGTTGGAAGTGGGAACCGATGGCGCAGAGGAAAGGAGGCTCAACGGCAGCACGCAACTGGAAGACGAGATCTTTCACGGAATTGGGCGGCATATTGATGACCTGACGAATGACATTGACACCATTGACGGTTTGTATCTCCGTGAGCAGATAGTTCTTGGTACGCTCCACAGCCTGTGCCTGAAACGACTCTATCTCCTTTTTCATGGCATCGTGCTCCTCGATATACTTACGGATGGCTCCCTCCAGATCCTTGGCGTTGTTGAAGAACTGCTTGACAGCCTTCAGATGGTCTTCCATCATATACAGCAGATCCTCGCACTCACGGCCTGTCTTAGCCTCAATGCGACGGATGCCTGCGGCCACACTGCTCTCAGAAAGAATCTTGAAGAAACCGATGCGTCCCGTGCTACCGGCGTGTACACCACCACAGAACTCACAGGAAGGACCGAAGCGTACCACACGCACCTTGTCGCCATATTTCTCGCCAAAGAGGGCGATGGCACCCAGTTTCTTGGCTTCCTCGAAAGGCATATCACGATGTTCGTCGATATGGATGTCCTGACGGATCATCTCGTTCACCATGCGCTCCACCTGACGCAACTCCTCATCGGTCACTTTCTGGAAGTGCGAGAAGTCGAAACGCAGGATATCCGGGCTGACAAACGATCCCTTCTGCTCCACGTGTTCACCCAGCACTTGCTTCAGGGCATAGTCAAGCAGATGGGTTGCCGTATGGTTGGCAGCCGAGGCATCGCGCTTGTCAATATCGACACAGGCCATAAACTGGGTCGTAGGATCCTTTGGCAACTGTTTCACGATATGCACACTCTGGTTGTTCTCACGCTTGGTGGCAATGACTTCAACAGTCTCGTTCTCTGATACGAGCACTCCCTGATCGCCTACTTGACCACCCATTTCACCGTAGAACGGTGTGCAGTCGAGCACCAGTTCGTAGAATTCATTCTTCTTTTGAGTGACCTTGCGGTAGCGCTGGATATGACATTCATATTCAGTATAGTCATAACCCACGAACTGCTGTTCTCCGGCAGAAGGGATACCGGGCACAGTAACCCAGTCACTGTTCTCAACAGCAGCGGCATTGCGGGCACGTTCTTTCTGCTTCTGCATCTCTACATTAAACTGCTCCTCGTTGACAGTGAAGCCGTTCTCACGGCAGATAAGCTCCGTCAGGTCGAGAGGAAAGCCATAGGTGTCGAACATACGGAATGCCTGAGCACCATCCAACTCTGTCTTACCCTCGGCCTTCAGTTGATCCATTGCTTTGTCGAGCAGGGAAATACCCTTGTCGAGGGTACGCAGGAAGGCATCTTCCTCTTCCTTCATCACACGGGCAATGAGCGTCTGCTGAGCCTTCAGTTCCGGGAAGGCTTCGCCCATCTCCTCAACGAGTGTGGGCAGCAACTTATAGAGGAAAGCCTCTTTCTGTCCAAGGAACGTATAGGCATAGCGCACGGCACGACGCAAAATACGACGGATGACGTAGCCGGCCTTGGCATTCGAAGGCAACTGGCCATCGGCAATGGAGAACGAGACGGCACGCAGATGGTCAGCGCAGACGCGCATGGCGACATTGATTTTCTCCTGTTCGGGATTTCCGGAAATCTCAGGATTCTCTGTCTCTTCCTCAAAGGTCGTATATTTCAGACCGGTGATCTGCTCCTCAGCCTTAATGATGGGCTGGAAGACATCAGTGTCATAGTTAGAGTGCTTGCCCTGCATCATGCGCACCAAACGCTCGAAGCCCATACCCGTGTCGATAACATTCATCGACAGGGGCTCCAAAGAGCCATCGGCCTTGCGATTGAACTGCATGAACACGATATTCCAAATCTCAATGACCTGAGGATCGTCCTGATTCACCAACTCACGTCCCGTCTTACCACTGGCCTTGCGTTGCTCAGGGGTGCGACTGTCAACGTGAATCTCCGAGCAGGGGCCGCAAGGACCTGTGTCGCCCATCTCCCAGAAGTTATCATGCTTGTTGCCATTGATAATGTGATCGGCAGGTACGTGCTTGGACCAATATTTGGCAGCCTCATCATCGCGAGGAATGTTTTCTTCGGGTGAACCTTCGAACACCGTGACATAGAGGTCTTCGGGATTGAGCCTTAAAACATCGACCAGATACTCCCAGGCCATGTCAATGGCTCCCTCCTTAAAGTAGTCGCCAAACGACCAGTTGCCGAGCATCTCAAACATCGTATGGTGATACGTGTCGTGGCCCACCTCTTCCAAGTCGTTGTGCTTACCTGATACGCGCAGACATTTCTGTGTGTCGGCACGGCGACGAGGCTCGGGGTCACGCGTACCTAAGATAATATCCTTCCACTGGTTCATGCCGGCGTTGGTGAACATCAGCGTCGGATCATCCTTAATCACCATCGGAGCCGAGGGCACGATGGAATGTTGTTTCGACTCAAAAAACTTCTTAAACGAGTCGCGGATTTCTTTTGCAGTCATCATTATGATTTACAATTTATCAATTTGCCTATTTATGATTTTAATGTGCAAAGTTACAAAGAAGCAAGCGAACTACCAAAATTTACGTCAACTTTTTGGATTTCAACGATTAATTAACGTGCAAACGCAAGCATTGCCATAGACTTCTACATTGACCGAGATACGCCCACTTCAGGCATCAGTGCGAAAGTAGCACGTTTGGAGACTCGCGCGCGCGTGCGCGCATATATTTTAAAAGGTGTAATACCCTTCCTGAATCTTCCGTCATCCCACCGTTTTTTTCCCCCGAAAATCCTCCTATTTCCATTCGATTATCTTTTGTTCGCGATTTGATTATCTTTTCACTTCCGTTTGATTATCTTTTGCTCGCCATTTGATTATCTTTTCCAAGTCATTTGATTA
>CAMWKM010000141.1 GCA_947174835.1 uncultured Prevotella sp. | reverse complement strand
GTGATAAACAATGTGCGCACCCCGCAGGGCATCGGAGTAAGAGTCGATAGCTTTATCTACGACGGCTACGAGATTCCCATTTACTATGATTCGATGCTTTCCAAACTCATCGTGTGGGCAACAAACCGCAAATACGCCCTTGAGAGAATGCGTCGCGCCCTTTACGAATACAAGATTACCGGCATCAAGACCAACATCGACTATCTGCGCCGCATCATGGACGCACGCGACTACGTAAAAGGCGACTATACGACACATTTCATAGAAGAAAACCAAGACAGGCTGCTGGAGGCTCCCGATAAGACACAGGCAGAGAAAATGGCTCTTGCAGCTGCCTATATCGACTATATTGTGAATAATAACACTTCCCAACCTGCTGCAACTACAGACCAACGTCCTATCAGCCGATGGCGTGCTTTTGCAAAACAGAAAGGGGTACTTAGAATCTGAAATATTATAATATGCAGGCAAGTATAAACGGAAAATCCTACGATATCGAACTTGTTTCGAAGGAAGGCAATTATGTGCAAGTGAAAATAAACGGTGAGATTATAGATTTGGACGTCGTGATGAGTGAGACAGGCTTCTGTTCAATCATTCACAACGGCAAGAGCTATAATTCCGAGTGTGTAAACACGTCAGAGGGCAAATACATCATTACCGCTAACTTTAGACGTTATGAAGTAGAACTCCAGAATCCTCGCAAGAAATATCTGCGTACGGGGAATGGGGTGGGCGATGATGTTCAAGACTCCATCAAAGCCCCGATGCCGGGGAAGATAGTCGAGGTATTCGTAAAAGCCGGTGACTCGGTCAGGAAAGGAGATCCTCTTCTTGTGATAGAGGCCATGAAAATGCAGAGTACCTACACAGCCTCACAGGACGCAACTGTAAAAAGTGTAGAAGTGGAAGAAGGAGATGCGGTGCTTGGCAACCAACTCCTCATTAGTTTTAAACATGATAATGAATAATACAGATGAATACATACGAAATACTTGAAGAGAGAAACAAACGTGCTTTGAAGGGTGGTGGTGAGAAGGCTGTGGCCAAACAGAAGGTTGCAGGTAAGAATACCGCGCGTGAACGGATTGACATACTCCTCGACGATAACACTTTCGTGGAAACAGATCGCTTCGTGTTGCACGACTGTCATAACTATGACATGGATAAGAAACGATATGACGGCGATGGTGTGATTACTGGATATGGCAAGATTGACGGCAGACTTGTTTATGTCTATGCCTATGATTTCACGGTCAACGGTGGTTCATTGGGTAAGGCTAATGCCTCGAAAATCGTCAAACTTCAGAAGATGGCCCTCAAGACGGGTGCGCCGATTATTGCGCTCAACGATTCTGGTGGTGCCAGAATACAAGAGGGAGTGAATGCGCTCAGTGGTTATTCTGAGATTTTCTATCAGAACGTCAAAGCTTCCGGTGTGATACCTCAAATCTCTGCAATCATGGGGCCTTGTGCCGGTGGAGCCTGCTATTCGCCAGCCCTTACCGACTTCATACTGATGGTGAATGAGACCAGTTATATGTTTGTCACCGGACCAGATGTGGTCAAGACCGTAACCCATGAGGAACTTACAAAAGCAGAACTCGGTGGTGCAAATACTCATTCGGCTCGTAGCGGTGTCGCACATCTTGTCGGCAGGGATGAAGAAGAAACATTGATGATGATACGCGAACTGCTCAGTTTCATTCCTTCAAACAATATGGAAGACGGTGTGATCACTTCTTCCTATGATTCCGGACCGCGGGAATGTCCCAAATTGATGACCCTCATTCCGGAGAATCCCAATATCCCTTATGATATGAAGGAACTGATCGAGGACATTGTCGATGAGCATTATTTCTTTGAGATTATGGGAAACTTCGCTCAGAATATCCTCATCGGTTTTGCCCGTATTGGTGGCCGCCCTGTCGGTATTGTTGCCAACCAGCCAAAGTATCTTGCCGGTGTACTTGACATCGATGCCTCGGATAAAGCTGCCCGGTTCATCCGTTTTTGCGATTGCTTCGATATTCCTATTGTCACTTTCGAGGATGTTCCAGGCTTCCTTCCCGGTCAGCAGCAGGAGCATGGGGGTATCATCCGCCACGGTGCCAAGATTATGTATGCCTATGCTGAAGCCACCGTGCCCAAGATAACCTTGATTACGCGCAAGGCTTACGGTGGTGCTTACATAGTCATGTCCTCGAAAGAAACGGGATGTGATGTCAATCTTGCCTATCCTAATGCCGAGATTGCCGTGATGGGGGCCGACGGAGCAGTCAATATCCTCTATAGGAAAGCCGGAGAGACAGACCGTGAGGAAGCTAAAAAGGAGTATGAAAACCTTTTCTCCAATCCCTATCGTGCGGCAGAGAAAGGCTACATCGATGGCATCATTCTGCCCAAAGATACTCGCATCGCCATCATGCAGGCTCTTGACATGACACAGAACAAGGCAGAAACCAATCCTCCCAAGAAACATGGCAATATGCCTCTTTAATCCAGACTTCTATATATGTTTACAATGTTTCATGGTTTTCATTTGGTAGAGGAATATCACCAATGGAAAGAACAACACCGCAGTAGTCGGAATCCGATAGGTATCAAAGTAATCAAACTGCTTCTTGCCATCGCGATACCTCTCTTTTTCTGGATTGCACCGTCAGCATATTACGGTTTATCAGGACTCTCTCCTGTCGAACACCGTGTACTGGCTATTTTTGTATTTGCGGCACTTATGTGGCTGTTTGATGCAGTGCCTGCATGGACTACATCACTTGTCGTGGTAGTACTCTTGCTTTTCTGTACCTCAAACAGTGCCTTGTGGTTTTTCCAGACAGATCCATCAGGGGTGAGATTCACCAATCTTATAAACAATACCGATATTCTGCATTGTTTTGCAGATCCTACCATCATGCTTTTCATCGGTGGATTTATCATTGCCATCGCTGCTACGAAATCAGGGCTTGACATAAAACTCGCCAAAGTCATGCTGATGCCTTTCGGAACAAAATCAGAGAGCGTACTTCTTGGTTTCATCCTAGTTACAGCCCTGTTCTCCATGTTCATCAGCAATACGGCAACGGCCGCTATGATGCTGACATTCCTTACTCCCGTATTAAGTGCCTTACCTGCGGATGGGAAAGGGAAAATAGGGCTTGCCCTCGCAATACCTGTGGGCGCGAATATCGGCGGCATGGGTACCCCGATAGGTACACCACCTAACGCTATTGCCCTCAAGTTTCTTAATGATCCGAACGGTATGAACATGGTATAGGTTTCGGGCAATGGATGGTAGTAATGGTACCTCTTACTCTTATCCTTCTTTTAATCGCATGGGTGGTATTGAAGAGACTATTCCCCTTCAAGCAGAAAGAGATTCATCTGAAAATAGAATCCAATCATCAACACAACTGGAAAGACATAGTCGTTTTTATAACTTTCGGTGTCACTATTTTGCTATGGCTGACAGATGCAGTCTCTGGTGTCAATGCCAATGTAGTCGCTATGCTACCCATTGCCGTGCTGTGTATGGCAGGTGTCATTACCAAACGTGACCTTGAACAGCTGTCGTGGAGCATTTTATGGATGATTGCCGGTGCTTTCGCACTTGGCGTAGCTATGAAAGAATCGGGACTTGCATCACATCTTATCGAAGCTGTTCCGTTCGCTTCTTGGTCGCCTTTGGTGGTTATTATCGGCTCTGGTCTGCTTTGTTATCTTATGGCTAACTTTATTAGCCACACGGCTACTGCCGCACTGTTCATCCCCATATTGGCCATCGCAGGCTCATCGATGTCCGACCAACTTGCCGCTTTCGGCGGTGTTTCCACACTCCTTATCGGTGTTTCAATATGCTCGTCGGTTGCTATGGTACTTCCTATATCTACACCTCCCAATGCGCTTGCAGATGCTACAGGATTCATTCAGCAAAAATATATGATGAGGATAGGTCTCATTATGGGTTGTATAGGCTTGCTATTGGGTTATGTGGTTCTTATCTTCTGCGGACTAAACGGAGTATTCTAAAAAAAACATATCGAATATGAAAATAGAATCAATAGGGAGTTTTCTCCCGAACGAGATACTTATTGATGCACGTAAGAAATTCTGTAAGGGTCTATTGGATGACAGACGGTTGGCGGATATCGAGAACCGTGCCGTCAAAGACATAGTGGAGCGCCAGATTGCTTGTGGCCTTCTCTATGTCACATCCGGGAAACTGCGCAGAAATCATGGGACTAAAGACTTCTGGTATGGTCTCAACGGTATCTCACGGGAAGATACTACGTCAAAGTATGTAAATCCGCCTGCTGAGGACACCAGGGATATGCTGCATCTGACAGGGCGCATCGCCTATAATCCCGATCATCCGTTTTTCAAGGATCTTATCTTTCTCCACAAGACAGTGGCGGGACGGGCCTTATGCCGCCAGTCATTACCTTCTCCGGCTAATCTCCTGTTGGAAATATTCAACCTGTCGAATGGTCACCCCGAACGGTTATACACCAACTTAGATACCCTTGTGGCAGATATCTCCGATGCTTATCGCCTCACAGTGTGGCGTCTTTATGAACTTGGCTGCGTTTCCATACTGTTTGATGACACGGCCTGCGGCCTGATGTGTGATGACAATTTCACCAAAAGACTTCTTTTGGGTGGGGTAGATATCATCAGACTACACCGACTTATCATCGAGGCTATCAACGCATCGGTAGCGGATTTACCGGATGGTATGGAAACTGCCATATATCTGTCCGGCGGAGATAATGTCGTGCCTGAATGGGAGTTCATCAATTATCCTGACAATATCATGCCGTCAGTACTGAAAGAACTCAATATGACCAAGTTTTTCCTTCCGTTTGACACGGACAACGACTATTCCTTGGAAATCCTGCGCCATGTTCCTAAAGGGAGAAAGGTGGTCTTAGGACTTACGGAAGCCCATAGTCCTTTCTCTGATAATACATCCGCAATATCCTCGACTATTCTCAAAGCAATGCGACATATTGAGTCTGACTGTCTATATATCAGTCCGAAAACAGGCTTTATGTTATCAAATTACGCCTGTAGGGGATTAACCGCAGAGGATCAGTGGCGTAAACTCTCCGAACTTGCCACATTTTCCAAATGGATGAACACTTGCACAGACGATACACGTATATAAATTTTTTCCAGATTTTTTTCGTTTTCTAACGTCACTTCGTCACTTTGTGGACTATACATCTATATATCAATGATTTGCAAGGTGACGTTAGAAATAGAAAAAAATTGCGCGTTCATATGTAAGTTCGCAGAATCTTATAAATTGATACGTCAGTTCGGGATAAGAAAGTCGTATAGATGAGTCGCTCAGGAAGAGCGTTCCCTGAGGCACCAGCCGTCCGAACCACTTTCCGTAGGATGCCGACTCGGCGTTGTTGTTCTTGTACTTCCTGATAATCAATTTTGTCATGATTCTTCTCGTGTGTTTTTTTTGATGGTTAAACTTCGTTG
>CAMWKM010000140.1 GCA_947174835.1 uncultured Prevotella sp. | reverse complement strand
CTGATAACGCAGTAATAGTCCATACAAAGCGTGAAGTTAAACGGTCTCGTTTCAAATTCAGTATGTGTGATATAAAAATTGGAGAATTTATAACTTTTATTCCTACTGGCTTGGTCGTAAAAGTAGCATCAGATGATTCTATTGAATACGATGGTCGTATATATAAACTATCTCCATTTGTAGGCACATTCATGCCTGAAGAAAAACGGAATACATCAGGAGCATACCAAGGCGCAAAATATTTCTCATACGATGGTCGTGTCCTTGAAGATATTAGGAAAGAGAAAGAAAATCAAGAGGTATAAATAAATAAGATACACTGGAATGGCAAAAACAATTAATGAGATAAAAGAATTGCTGTCTACGGATCTTTTTAGAAAAGGATTAGCACAAAATTACATATCTGTTAGCAATGACAATAATTATATTTCGTATAATTGCAAAAATAGAACCCGGCGCAAATTGACAAATCCAGAAGAATTTGTGCAGGCAACTGCTTTTCTGAAACTGATATTTGATTACAATTATTTACCTAATAATATATCAGTCAACGAAAATGTACAAGTTGGTTCCTCTACAAAAGAAGCTGATATTATTGTTTACAACGAACAAAATACAAAGATTCTAATTGTCGTTGAATGTAAAGAAGATGAAATTAATGAACGGCAATTTCAAGTTGCAGTTGATCAGGCATACAGTTATGCTCACGCACTTGCATCCAAATATATATGGGTGACATCAGGAATCAAAAATGAATACTTTGAAATCGTTGAATTATTTCCTATCGAGCGCGTAAGTATCTCTGATATACCTAAACAAGATGGTAAAGTTGATAAGTTTAAGTATGTGAAGGGGGGAAGAGAACCACAGGCAGGAACGCAAGCAGAATTGAGACAAAAGTTTAAATCGGCTCACGATGCTTTATGGGGTGGCGGAGCTTTAGCACCGACTACTGCTTTCGATGAATTGGACAAACTTATCTTTTGTAAGATATGGGATGAGAAATGGAAAGACAACGCGCCAAAGACTAAAGGTGAACCTTTTGCTTTTCAAATCATATCTTATCCTGAGGATAAGGATGACAAACAAAATTTGAAAGCCAAGACTGAACTTGAAAAACGTATTCGAGGATTGTATGAACATGGACGCAAAAAAGCTCCGGAGGTTTTCAAGGATGATATAAAGTTGGATAAGCATAAGATATATACTGTTGTGCAGTATCTTCAAGATATAAACCTCTCAAAAACAGATCTTGATGCAAAGGGTGTGGCTTTCCAAAGTTTTATGGGAGAATTCTTTCGTGGCGATTTTGGACAGTTTTTTACGCCTAAGCCAATTGTTGAGTTTATCGTTAATTCTATAAATATAGATAAGGATTGGAAGGTGCTTGATACCTCTTGTGGAAGTGGCGGCTTCTTGCTACATGCCTTGAAAGCAATTCGCGATGAAGCTAATGAAATATATGGTGAGGATGCAGGAAGTGCATCATGGAAAGATTATTGGCATGAGTTTGCTGAGAAACACCTATTTGGCATTGAAATCAATGAGCAAATATCTCGTGTTGCCAAAATGAATATGATAATTCATGATGATGGTCATACCAACATTATCACGAATGACGGCCTTAAGAACAATAAGACGTTGGAGATTGAAAATCGTAATCTGAAATTCCAAGACGGAACGTTTGATTTGATTATGACTAATCCACCATTTGGTTCTACTATTAAAGCTGATGAAGTAAACTATTACAAGGAGTATGAATTGTTTGAAAAGAATCTTGGTATAACCGAGATAAAAGACCGGATTGCAGATGACAATAATAAAAAGAAATGGCGTACCTCTCAAAGTACGGAAGTCTTGTTTCTTGAACGATGCTATAAATACCTGAATGAAGAAAACGGCTATTTGGCAATAGTCGTTCCTGATGGTATTCTGACAAATTCAACCAGTCAATACGTACGTGACTGGTTAGTGGAGAAATTCAGAATATTGGCTGTGGTCTCTCTGCCGCAACATACTTTCTCACACGTTAAAGCAGGAGTGAAATCTTCAGTCTTATTTCTCAAAAAACATCCGAAGAGTGTCACGCAGAAGTTTGAGCAAACTCAGAAAGACGTTAAGGCCATTGTTCAGAAAGAAAAAAGTCTTGATAAGGACCAACGTACAGAACGAATGCTGGAACTTTATAAGGAACAAATATTCCACTTTATCAATGACTATAATGTTTTGATGATAGAGGTTGAGAATATTGGTTATGACCCAACTGGCAAGAAGATAGATGGAAGTGAACTGCCAAAAATATCAGAAAGGATTAATAAGTTTCTTAGAATAATTTAGTATAATAATGGAAGTATTTGATAACAACCTACTTGTTGGTTCAATTGCCATCTTTTTTACGGCTTATTTAGTTGTTATTCTCGAGACATTGATAAACTTAAAGCATAAGAGAAAACTCAAAGAAAGGTTTAAACTAATAACCAATGGTATTAAGGATGATACTGTAAAAACTAAAGATGATATATTTCTGATATATAAGACATTTCCATCGAATTTAACTTTTGCTGATTTTCTAGAAAAGTATATTATTTATCTTAGAAAAAATAAAGAAGAACAAAATGCAGCAGAAACAAAAATAGATGCGAATTTCTTTAATAGAACCAATAACTTTATTAAAGAAATAATTGATGAAGAACGACAAGACAAGCCTTTTGAGGGCGTAGATAATTACGAGCAACGACTATTAAATTTAATTGATAACGCTGCTAAATGTGGAGAGAAGGAATCTGCACATAGTAATTTGGCAGATTTAGCCATAAGCATAAAAAATAACCAAGCGAAGCTAAAGAAGGCGAATCGCCTCAATGCTTGGTCTATCCCCACATCTATTGTGGGCATAATTATAACTGTTTGTATTTGGTGGTTCGGGCGAACCTCAATATCGACCCAAGATCTGGAAGTAATTAAACAAGAGAATAAAAAAATCCAAATTGAGTTGATTGATTCATTGCATCATATACAGTATAAAAATGATAGTCAACAGCATTAATATATCATGTGCGATAGGTCATCGCATTGATGTTTCTTTTTATAATAAAAGATATGATTTCATATCCCGATCATATCCTATTCACGAGTTGGGCCAATTGCTCTTCGTTAATCCGTCTGTTTCGTATAAGCATATTGCAAGTGATGATGTAATATCATTTGTTCCAATGGAGTCTATTGATGAACAAAATGGAACAATTGCAAGCCCTAGGACTATATTATATTCAAAAATCAAAGGTTTTACAAAATTTCAAAATGGCGATTTATTATGGGCTAAAATAACTCCTTGTATGCAGAATGGCAAATCAGCAATTGCCCGTAATTTGGTAAATGGAGTAGGTTGTGGCTCTACTGAATTCTATATATTACGTCCAAGGTCTAATAATATTCTAATAGACTATGTTCATTATATACTCAGAGATAAAAGGGTATTAGAATCGGCCCGAAATTCATTTGGAGGTTCTGCTGGTCAGCAGCGCGTATCAAGTTTTTATCTAAAATCTATTAAAATCCCATTACCTCCGATGGAAGTTCAACGGCAGATTGTTGATATATATACATCGGCACAAAAAGCAAAACAGGCAAAAGAGGAAGAGGCTAAATCTTTGTTAGATAGTATAGATTCTTTTTTATTAGAGGTTTTAGATATTGAATCGCATCAACAACACGATCAAAATTCTGAATTTAACACTACTTTATCTAATCTTATAGGCCAACGTATGGATGTTTCCTTTTATAAAAAACATTTTGAGATGCTTTCAAACAAATATCCCAATAGAAAACTATCTTCTTTGGTGGAGATAGATCCTGTAATTAAATTTGTAGGATTTAAGGATGATACCGTAATATCATTTATTCCAATGGAATGTATTGATGAAAAATATGGTGAGATTTCAGAACGACGAGAAATACCAATATCACAAATTAAGGGATATACAAAATTTGAGGAAGGAGATTTATTGTGGGCGAAAATTACCCCATGTATGCAAAATGGAAAATCTGCAATTGCACGACATCTAAAGAATGGCGTGGGTTGTGGTTCAACGGAATATTATGTCATCCGTCCTAAAAATGAAGATTTATTGATAGATTATGTGTACTTGATGTTACGGCATTCTGAAGTATTAAAGGCTGCCCAAAATTCATTTGGTGGCTCTGCAGGACAACAGAGAGTTTCAAGCCAATACATGAAATCTATTGTAATCCCATATCCGAGCAAGGACATGCAGCAATCTATTGTTGATGTTATTTTTGAACGGAAACAAAGGGCGAAGCAACTTCAGAAGGAAGGAGCTGAATTACTTGAACAAGCAAAACAAGAAATTGAAAAACGAATATTAGGATAATATGAATGAACTAGAGAAGAGTATCGAGAGCTGCATAGATTTACTAAAAGGATTTAAGATTAATTACTACTCTTTTGTAGGTCCAAGAACTTGTGCTTTAGTAAATCAGGTTAAAATTCTACTGCCTTATATTCGCACTAAATACCCAAAGATAAGTGACATATTAGGCGATGCAATTAATGTAATTAATAATAATGGATATATCAATGCATACGCATTCGGCGACATAAGAACAGCCATAAAAATATTAGCGTCTTTAGAATTGATTAAAGATAAGAAAATATTTATAAGTCATTCCTCTAAGGATAAAGATATTGTTGAAAAATTTGTTGATCATATTTTGCAACTTGGTATTGGAATAAAAGCTGAAGATATTTTCTGTACTTCCATTGAGGATATGGGTGTAAGAAATGGTGAGGATATTCGCAAACATATACAAACAAATATACGTAATGCAGATTATTCTTTCTTGATGATATCTAAGAATTATAAAGCAAGCGAGATTTGTATTAATGAAATGGGAGCAGTGTGGGCATACGATAATAATGTTAGACTATATATATTGCCTGATGTAGATTTTAAGGAGATAGGCTGGTTGTGTGATATTCGAAAAGCTGATAAGATTAATGAGCCTGTACCTTTAGATGCGTTACAGAAAGAACTGGTTGAATATTTTGACCTCGTAGATAAGGGTGAAACATGGAGTCGGCAAAGGGAAACATTCTTAGAATATGTAAACAATCATAAATCTGAATAAAATTTATGGTGTAAGTTAAATACGTCTAAAATATTATCCCTAAAAAGATATAAATAGCTGTAAAATGAACATATTATTGGATACAAATATCATTATTCCATTAGAGGATACGAACACAATACTTGATTCTTCCTTTGCTGAATTGCGAAAACTTTCAGCAGAGCAACATCATTGTCTATATATTCATCCAATGCAGTTTGAAGATATTAACCGGGATAAGAACCAAGAGAGACGAAATGTTGTATTATCACGCCTAAAACAATACTCACAAATAGAGAATCCACCGATTCTTTCCAATCGAGAATGTAATGAACTTGGTTTGTTGCAATCCAATGATAATGATAAGGTTGATAATCATGTTCTGTTTGCTCTATATCGTGGTGCAGTGCACCTTCTTGTTACAAATGACGAGGGAATTCACAAAAAAGCCTTACATATAGGATTGCAAGATAAAGTATATCGACTAAATCAATATCTCTATTTCCTCAAAAAAAATACGACAAAGCTACAATTATTTA
>CAMWKM010000139.1 GCA_947174835.1 uncultured Prevotella sp. | reverse complement strand
TAATTATATAGATAAAATTGGAGCCGTTTTTGCCAGAAATTACCTTGATGTCAGGTCACAATGGAACAGAATGAAACTTCAGCGCAATCATTTTTTTCTAATATCAACAGGTAGTGATGGCATTCCTGAATTTATGGGATTCTTGTATTTTGAAGAAGCAGAACAAGCGTATTTCGAAAAATTTATCAATAATGAGGATAATCGAAACATTGTGCTTACCCATCTTCAGCAGTCAAGTTTTACAAAAATCAGTGTAGCTTATTCTAATTATTTCCTTACGTTTAACAATACGCTTACACGAATCTTGCTTTATTTGTCAGATGCTGTTACAAACTCCTATCGTCAAAATAAGTTTCTTTCCTTCAATCGATATTATCAAAGTTTCTTGGATATTATTGCTTTTTGGATGGAAAAGCAGTTGTTGGAAGTTTACTCATTTCGTAAAGACAAGAATGTAAGCAACTCTCTTTTGCTTAAGACTGAATGGACTAATTCTATCAGGAGCGGAATTAATGCATTAAACTACCTGATGGCAAGAATGCATCAAAAGTTGTCATTTGACCTGTTCCACATTATACCTTATTATTATATGAAGAAGAAACAGAAACAATTCAAAAATAGATTGCTGTCTTCATCATAGGCAGTTGATTTTTTTGTCTATGATATTTATCATGTCAATAAGAGAGACAATTTGCGTTAATTCTCCTCAAACAGTCTTTTATTACAGTCTTTTTTCGTAATTTTGCAGTCGTATGAAAAAGATTGTATTATTACTTTCCGCCCTTTTCTCTGTTGCTTCAGGACAGGCAGGGCAGAAACTCAGTTTGAAAGATGTTACAGGCACGGCTTTCCGTGCCCAGTCGATGGCTGCCGTTGAGGCTATGGCCGACGGTGAGACCTATGCCCAGATTAGTGCCGATGGCCGGCAGATCGTGAACTATTCGTTCAAGACCGGCAAACAGACGGGTGTGCTTTTCGATGCCCAGACCGTGCGTGGGGCGAAGATTGACCATGTGGATGGCTATATTGTCAGTCCCGATGGTCGTCATCTGCTCATTCAAACGCAGACAAAGCCTATCTATCGTCGCTCGTTTACGGCTGTCTATTATATTTACAATGTAGCCAACAACAAAATGGAACCTCTGAGCGACGGTGGTCCGCAGCAGTCACCGGTGTGGAGTCCTGACGGCAATCAGGTGGCTTTTGTCCGCGACAATAACATCTTCTTAGTTAAGTTGCTTTTCAATAATGCTGAGAGCCAGTTGACAAAGGACGGTCGTCGCAACGAGATAATCAATGGCATTCCTGACTGGGTGAATGAGGAAGAGTTCTCGCATAACTCGTCGCTTGTTTTCACGGCCGACTCGAAACAGGTGGTGTGGATACGTTATGACGAGACAATGGTGCCCATGCACACGTTACCCTTGAGCGACTATACCTACAAGTATCCCCGTCCGGGCGAGCAGAACGCCACGGTGCAGGTGATGAGTTATGATATCAAGAGTCATCAGACGCGCACTATGCAGTTACCGCTTGATGCCGATGGCTATGTGCCCCGCATCAAGTCAACCAATGATCCTACCAAAGTACTTGTCTTTACCTTGAACCGTCATCAGGATTGTCTGCGCATCTTTACTGCCAATCCCATGTCGACCGTCTGCCAGCAGATCATAGAAGACAAGGTAGATAAGTACATCAACGAGGATGTGTTTAATCAGGCCAAGGTGACTGATGCCCATCTGCTGCTGACAAGCCAGCGCGACGGTTATAACCATATTTACCTCTACGGCTTGAACGGACAACTGAAGCGGCAGGTGACACAAGGCAATTACGATGTGACAGATGTCTATGGTTTTGACGAGGCGACGGGCGATGTCTACTATGCCTCTCATGCCAACGGTCCCACTGACGTGCGTGTCTTTGTGACCCATGCTAACGGCAAAACCGATTGTCTGTCGCAGCGTGGTGGAACTAATTCTGCTGTCTTCAGCAGCAACTTCAAGTATTTTGTCAACACCCAAAGCAGTCTGAACAGTGCACCGCGCTATACCCTCTGCACCAATACCAATAAGGAACTGGTAGTGCTGATTGACAATCAGGCACTGACCCGGAAATACAATTCGTATGATATGGGCACGAAGGAACTCTTTACTTTTACTACAGGCGAGGGCATTACGCTAAACGGCTGGATGGTCAAGCCAAAGAACTTCGATGCTTCAAAGAAGCATCCTGTGGTGATGTATCAGTATGGAGGGCCTGGCTCGCAGCAGGTGAAGGACGCATGGGATATTGGTATGAACGGTCAGGGAGCTATCCTTGAACAGTATTTGGCTCAGCAGGGTTACGTCGTGGTCTGTGTCGATGGGCGTGGTACTGGCGGTCGGGGTGCCGAATTTGAGAAGTGCCCCTATCTGCGACTGGGTGAGTTGGAGGCTCGCGATCAGGTGGAGGCTGCCATTTGGCTGGGTCAGCAGACCTATGTTGACAAGGAACGCATTGGCATCTGGGGATGGAGCTATGGCGGTTGGAACACGCTGATGTCGATGTCGGAAGGCCGTCCTGTCTTTCATTGTGGCATTGCCATTGCACCTCCAACGTGCTGGCGCTACTACGACACGGTTTATACCGAACGGTTCATGCGTACTCCCAAGGAGAATGCCGGTGGCTATGATGATATATGTCCCATTGCCCGTGTCTCAAAATTGAATGGTGCGTTGCTGCTTTGTCATGGATTGGCCGACGATAATGTGCATTTTGAAAATACCGCTGAGTATGTAAAGGCTCTGGTTGATGCCGACAAGGACTTCCGTCAGTTGGTCTATCCGGGCAAAAACCATAGCATCAGGGGAGGCAACACACGCAACCATCTGTTCCGCCAGTGCATCGACTTCTTTAACGACAACCTTAAATGAGCGATATGAGAAAACAGATTTTGCTACTGCTGCTCTTGATTGTTTGTCTGACCGCAGGTGCCAAACGAAAGAAGGCTGTGAGCCGGAAGCCCCTCACGACTGTTGAGATGATAACCAAGGTGAACGACTACTGGCAGCAACACCATAGCCCGAATGTGCGTTCCTTCTGGGATGAAGCCGCCTATCATACAGGCAACATGGAGGCTTATCGGCTGCTGGGCACTGCTCGCTGGCTGGCTTACAGCGATGCATGGGCTCGGCATAATCTGTGGCAGGGCGCAAGGGAGAAAGACACTTCAAAGTGGAAGTACAAGACCTATGGCGAAGGGCAGGACTTTGTGCTCTTTGGCGACTGGCAGATTTGCTTTCAGACTTATCTCGATCTCTATGAGATTGAGGGTGATGACTACAAGATAGCCCGGGCCATCGAGGTGATGGACTATGAGGTGCGCCAGCCGCAAAACGACTTCTGGTGGTGGGCCGATGCACTTTATATGGTGATGCCCGTGATGACTAAACTCTATAAGACGACCGGTGAGGTGAAGTATCTCGATAAACTCTATGACAACTTCCGCTGGGCTGACGAACTGATGTACGACAAGGATGAGCAACTCTATTATCGCGATGCCAAATACATCTATCCCAAGGTGAAGACTGCCTGCAATGGTGGCAAGAGTTTTTGGGCGAGAGGCGACGGATGGGTGCTGGCTGGACTGGCCAAGGTGCTTAGTGATATGCCGGTTGACTATTGTCATCGCGACTTTTTCGTGGAGCGTTTCCGTCAGTTGGCCGAGGGTGTGGCCCGTGTGCAGCGTCCCGGTGGCTATTGGAGCCGCTCGATGCTCTGTGAGGAGGATGCACCGGGGCCTGAGACTTCGGGTACGGCCTTCTTTACCTATGGTATGCTCTGGGGCGTAAACAACGGTCTTCTTGATCGCGCAGCCTATGAGCCGGTCATTGTCAAGGCTTGGAACTATCTGACTACGAAGGCCTTGCAGTCGGACGGTAGCATCGGTTTTGTGCAGCCGATCGGTGAGAAACCAGACCCCACGAAGACCGTTGATGCCAATTCGCAGGCAAACTTTGGCGTGGGTGCCTTCCTGTTGGCGGCTTGCGAACATCTGCGTTATGAGGCTGATTTAGTAGGCGGTAGTTCCGCAGCAACCGTTAAACTTTCAGTCGACAATCCTTCTGCTGAATATCGTGAGCAGATCATCTCTGTCCCTGCCGACACTATTTTTGCTCGTTTGCAAATTCCCGGTGGTCGTCAGTTTGTTGTATATGATGTGGCCGGACTGGAGAAACCTTACCAGTTGACCGGCGATGGGCAGGTGCTCATAGAGGCTGGCGTAGGTCCTCGGGGCTCGCAGACCTTCTTTGTTCGTCGTGGTACGCCCAAAAACTATCGCGCTGTCTGCTATGGTCGTATATTCCCTGAGCGCAAGGATGATTTTGCATGGGAGAACGATCGTGGGGCTTATCGCGTTTATGGGCCGGCACTGCAAAAGACGAGTGAGCGCAGTTATGGCATCGACGTGTGGACGAAAAATACCCCGGAGCCGGTGCTTGATCAGCGCTACTGGACGGAAGATGTGGTGATGATGCCTCAGGTGGAGCGCTTGCGCAGGGAGAACCGCCAGCGTGGCGACTCGCTCTATCGTACCATATCCTATCACCACGATCACGGTCGAGGTTCGGATGTCTATCAGGTCGGTTCCACTTTGGGCTGTGGCACACCTGCTTTAGTGGTCAACGACCGCTTGGTTTATCCCTACTGCTTTAAGGATTTTCAGATGCTTGATCTGGGCCCTTTGCGTATGTCCGTTCAGTTAAACTATCATCCCGTAGAGGTTGATGGAGACAGTATAACTGAGCATCGCATCATCACGCTCGACAAAGGCTCTAATTTCTGCCGGATGACCGTTAGTTACGATGGCATCATTAAACCAAAGAAACTGGCTGCCGGCATAGTGCTCCATACAGACAGGCCCGATGATTTGGTATTGGCAAAGGATCATCTGCTTTATGTAGACCCGACGGACAATGTGCCGGTAAATAATTGCCAGTTGTTTCTCGGTCTGCTCTTTCCTGATAGTTTGATGGAGACGAAGATTATGGAGCAGTCGGGAGTACAACATGCTGTAGGTATCATTGATAATTATGTTGGCGACCCCTATACCTATTATTTGGGTTCCGCTTGGTCAAAGTTTGATGTTCGTACATTGGCAGAATGGCAGCAGCGTACAGACTGGACGTTGCGCAACATCCGGCAGCCATTGCAGGTCTGCATAAGTGAGTAGTTACAATTATGTATGAAGCCTCCAACCGCCTCGTTTGAAGGCTCCAAACCACCCGTTTGAAGCCTCCATTCATTGCTTATTTCGCATAAGCTACTACAAAACCTGTGATTGCAAAAAATATTTTTCTAACTTTTTTTCGATTTGTAACGTCATAACGTCACTTTCTTTATAACAGACTGAATATTAGGCTGTTTCGAGTGACGTTATGTTAGTGACGTTTGTTTTATAACGTCACTTCCGTATAATCCTATTATACAAGAGTGTTCTTTTTATGCTTAGTATCTGAAAAACAACGTGTTACATTAAGTAAAGATGGTGCTTATTCTATACAAAGATGGTGTTTTTCCTGCATAAACACCATATTTACCTATGTGAAACATGGGAGAAACACGTCCCAACTGACTGCCTCAATTAGGCTTCCGGGGAGCATTATATCCCCAAAAAGTGACGTTTAGTGATGTTTAGTGACGTTTCAAACACA
>CAMWKM010000138.1 GCA_947174835.1 uncultured Prevotella sp. | reverse complement strand
CCTCCTGAAGCCCCTTTCCCCCCTCATATATCATTCCCCCTATATATGGGGAAAGATATAAGAGGGGGGAAAGGGGCTTCAGGAGGGGGTAAGCTTATCACGACCGCCTTTTCGCTCTTCGCCCTACCCTTCTGATCCACACAAAGCGCAGAGGATATGGAGGAATTATAAAAGAATCTTAAATTATTCAAGAAAAACGGTAGTATTAACTTCATTTTCAAATATTTTCAGTAACTTTGCACTCGATTTATAGACAAGCAACATAATGTCTAACTTTATTAACAATTTAAACTAAAAAAAATGTCAGAATTAACAAAGAACGTACAGCCGTTACAGGACTTCAACTGGGACGAGTTTGAAAACGGTACCGTAGCCAATGTGAGCAAAGAAGAGCTTGACAAAGTCTACGATGAGACTCTCAACAAGGTGGCCGACCATCAGGTTGTGGAGGGTAAAGTTGTCTCCGTCGACAAGAAGGAAGTTATTGTAAACATCGGCTACAAGAGCGATGGTATCATCCCCGCTACTGAGTTCCGTTACAATCCCGATCTGAAAGTCGGTGATGTGGTGGAAGTGTATGTAGAGAGTGCTGAGGACAAGAAGGGCCAGCTGATTCTCTCTCACAAGAAGGCTCGCCTGAGTCAGGCTTGGGATCGTGTGAATCAAGCTCTCGACGAGCAGCAGATTATTCAGGGCTTCATCAAGTGCCGCACGAAGGGCGGTATGATTGTCGATGTATTCGGCATCGAGGCTTTCTTGCCCGGATCGCAGATTGACGTTCACCCCATACGCGACTACGACCAGTTTGTCGGTAAGACGATGGAATTCAAGGTTGTGAAGATCAATCAGGAGTTCCGCAATGTAGTCGTTTCTCACAAGGCCCTCATTGAGCAGGAGCTTGAGGCTCAGAAGCAGGAGATCATCTCGAAGCTTGAAAAGGGACAGATTCTGGAAGGTACAGTCAAGAATATCACCAGTTACGGCGTCTTCGTTGACCTGGGCGGTGTAGACGGACTGATTCATATCACAGACCTTAGTTGGGGCCGTGTTGACGATCCCAAGAAAGTTGTTGAACTCGACCAGAAAATCAATGTCGTTATTCTTGACTTCGATGAGGAGAAGAAACGCATTGCTCTCGGTCTGAAGCAACTGACTCCGCATCCTTGGGATGCTCTGGATGCTGATCTCAAGGTGGGTGACCGCATCAATGGTAAGGTTGTCGTGATTGCCGACTACGGTGCATTCGTTGAGGTTCAGCCTGGTGTTGAGGGTCTGATTCACGTCAGCGAAATGTCTTGGAGCCAGCATCTGCGTAGTGCTCAGGAGTTCCTGAAAGTTGGCGACGAGGTAGAGGCTGTCATCCTGACCCTCGACCGCGAGGAGCGCAAGATGAGCCTGGGCATTAAGCAGCTGAAGGAAGATCCTTGGGAAGCTATCGAGGTGAAATATCCCGTTGGCTCGAAGTACACAGCAAAGGTTCGCAACTTCACCAACTTCGGTGTATTCGTAGAACTGGAGGAAGGTGTCGATGGTCTGATCCACATCAGCGACCTGAGTTGGACCAAGAAGGTGAAACACCCCTCAGAGTTCACTAAGGTTGGCGAGCCTATTGATGTTATCGTGCTTGACATTGACAAGGAGAACCGTCGTCTGAGCCTCGGTCATAAGCAACTGGAGGATAATCCTTGGAACGTGTTCGAAGAGAAGTACACCGTAGGATCTGTTCACACCGGTAAGATTACCGAGATGCTGGAGAAGGGTGCTGTTGTTGCCCTTGAGGAGAACGTGGAAGGCTTTGCCACACCAAAGCATCTGGTGAAGGAAGACGGAACACAGGCTCAGCAGGGTGAGGAACTGGAATTCAAGGTGATTGAGTTCAACAAAGACTCTAAACGTATCATCCTCTCTCACAGCCGCACCTTCGAGGATGCTCAGCGTGAGGAGAAGCGTGCTGCCCGCAAGGCTGCTCCCCGTCAGAAGAAGGAAGAAGCTCCGAAGATTGAGAATGTTGCTGCCAGCACCACTCTTGGTGACCTTGATGTTCTGGCCAACCTGAAAGCTCAGATGGAGAAAGGAAAGTAAAAAATCTCTTATACCAAAAAAGGCTGCACCGAAATGCAGCCTTTTTTATGCTCTAAATTCTTTTAAGTCAAATCGAAAATGCCTGTGGGCATCGTGCGTTTGAGTACATCAAGTTGAATATCCGTGCCGACGATGATGCCGTAGGAACGAAGGACCGACTCTATGGTCTTTCTGGCCAACTCCGGATGATTATTCTCCTCAGAAAGATGGCAGAGCCACACATGACGAAGATGTTCCCCTAAATTCTGGGCGATGGCTTCTCCACAAGCCGTATTGCTTAGATGGCCGTTACCACTAATAATACGTTTTTTCAAATGAAGAGGATATGGCCCATTCATCAGCATCTCTACGTCGTGATTGGCCTCGATAACCAGATAGTTTGCACGACCAATGCGCTGGGCAATACTGTCAGTAACCTGTCCGACATCGGTAATGATGCAGAACACCGTATCACCAGCAACGATCTCATATCCCACATTGTCGCTACTGTCATGGGGAACTGTAAATGGAGTCACAATAAACTCCCCTATCTGTTGAGGAACCTCTGGTTCAACATATCGACGCAAGTCTGCATTTACTTTCTTCGTCACACAATAATTGCGGTCGATGCCTTTATGCACAATCTGAGTGGCGAAAACCGGCAGATGCTGTTCATTGCTAAGACTGCCAACAGACTTAATATGGTCGGCATGATCGTGAGTGATGAGGATATGACGTACCCGAGAGAGACTCAGTCCGTAGTCCCTGAAGTATTTCTTCATTCCTCGGATGCCTACCCCCACATCAATCAACAGGCCATCAGTCTCTGTAAACAGATAATAGCAGTTTCCACTACTGCCACTTCCTATGGATATAAACCTTAGCATTTCTATATTTTCTTATTTTTATTCATAACTTTAAAACGACTCTTCAGAACGGTAATCCGACGGCAAAGTGGAAAGCATTGTCGCGGCTGAACTTCGGATGTAGAATAGGATAATGTTCATCGTCCTCCTCAAAGGCCGGATTGACAGCTTTCATTCCCAAATCGAAACGCAGTATGAAATAATCGAAATTGAGACGCAGCCCTAATCCATAGCCTACGGCCAGTTGACTGGGGAAATCCTCGAAGCGAAACTGGCCTCCCGGCTGTTCAGCATATTCACGCAGCGTCCAGATATTACCCGCATCAATGAAGATGGCACCACTGAGTTTTCTGAATAATTTGGTACGATACTCCACATTGAGGTCAAGTTTCATATCGCCAGTCTGATTGATGAAGTTAATACGTCCATCCTTCTCCTTATATTTTCCAGGCCCCAGTGAGCGTACACTCCAACCTCTCACGCTGTTGGCACCTCCTGAGAAATACCGTTTTTCAAAGGGCAGCACATCGGAATTTCCATAGGGATAGGCAATACCGAAGCCCATGTGGAATACAAGTTGATTGCTGGGATCTATCAAGAGTGTCTTGCTGATGTCAATATCACCTTTGACATATTGCGCAAAGGCAATATTGAATACACGATAGTAGCCTCGGTTATCCTTTACTCCGCCAAAGAGCTTTGAGCCCATCTGCAACACGTTACCCGATGTTTCAATATTGGTTTTTATACTCTGGTTACCCTTCGTAAAAGAATAGCCAAAGCCTATCTTGGTAATAAATAAATCTTCGTAGTTATAGCGGAGAATGACATTGTGGGTATTATCGTTATCAAGATACTCACGTCGGAATGTCTCTGATATCCAAGGCATGAATACATAGTTCAGGTCAAGCAGATCTAATTGATAACGGCTATTGCTGCCCGGGAAATTCCACTTATAACGCCAAGCAGCAGAAAGCAAACGGCGATGAAACTCCGGACGATCCTGCAAGTCATATAGCAACGACAACTCACTGGTGGCATTGACCTTGCGGCGCAGATACCTGTTCAGGAAAGGAGAGATGAAACGCGGAAACTGCAGACGTGTCTCAATGCTATATTCCACAAAATCCTGATTAGAATACCCCTCTAATCCACGTATAGCTTCATAAGCCCCGCGCAGTTCTATCGACAGCACCTCGCTGCCACGAAATAGGTTACGGTTCTGGTAGGTCAGGGATGCCGCTGCTCCCAAATCACCAGCAGTGTTCGTACCTTCCGGCTGGAAACTGACTGTCGACGGCTTATTGGCCAACAACTGAATGTCACAGTCGAGCGAATCCTTGCCAGGCAGCTGATGCATCAAAATATTTGTGTATTTTACAGCCTGCAAACGTCCGAAGTGATTATACGTATTCTGCAAACCTGTAAAACGAAAGGGCTCTCCACTACTCAAATGAGTACACTCCCGTAGCACATGACGGCGCAGGTGAATACGCTTGTCCTGTGGATCACCACTGGCATACGTGATACGACGCATCCAATAACGCGTATGCAACGTGTCGGGCTGTTCGTTGCGATGTGCAAGTCCCAGACGAAGCGTCAGATCTATCAGACGTGAATTGGTCGTCGTGTCAGCCTGATAGCTGATATACTCCTTGTGGAAACGATAATAACCATTGTCTGTGAGAATACCAGTGATGCGCTTACGCTCGGCATCAAGCATCGATGCATCAAACTTCATACCCTCCGACAACAGACTCTTGCTGTTGCTGGCTGCCAGAATGCTGACAATACTATCATCGGCAATCTCCTGACGGATGGTATGAATAAAGTAAGGCTCGCCCGGCTTTAGCAGATAGACCAAGTTGACTCTTTTTCCATTGATATGTCGCTCCATATCAACCTGCGCATTCAGGAAGCCCTCATTACGCAGTTCTTGTTGCAAGTCGATACATGTCATCGCGGCCTTAGCACTGTCGAATATGACAGGAGCTTCGCCCATTGATTTCAGTGTACGGTTGAGCCATTTCGTAGAGTCACGACCGGAAAGCGAATAGGTTGCAAGAGGCAACTTGAAAAGGGAGAACCATCGACGATTAGGATTCTGACGCACATAGTTACGCAGGTTGACTGTATTCACATCGTCATAGTCCCCAATGGTCTTTACCTTCACATTGTTGAGCAGGTATTCGCCATCGGACACATATTTTGTGGAAGAACAGGAGAACATCACGACTGCCATTCCCACCATCATAAGGACGATATGGTGCACTTTTTGCATAATCAAGTGCAAAGATACAAAAAAAAACGCTATCTTTGCACCATGATTAGCAAAAATCAGATAAAATATATTCACCAACTGGAACAGAAGAAGTTCCGTTATCGAGACAGTGTCTTTGTGGCTGAAGGCCCGAAGGTCGTGGGTGACCTATTACGGGCGGGGTACCATCCGTGTCAGTTGTATGCCACCAGCGAGTGGCATTCCGGTGATTATGAAGTGCAGGAAGTGACAGACGACGAATTGCGTAAGATAAGTTTCCTACAGCATCCACAACAGGTACTCGGCATTTTCAGAATCCCTCAAATACAAGTTGTCAGTTCCCGGTTGGCTCTCGCTCTTGATGGTGTACAAGATCCAGGCAATCTGGGGACTATCATCCGTATTGCCGATTGGTTTGGCATTACGACTATCTACTGTTCCAAAGATACAGCCGACGCATGGAATCCCAAGGTTGTGCAAGCTACGATGGGGAGCATCGCACGTGTAAACATAATATATACAGATTTAGAGGAAATTATCACACACACACGAGCACCTATCTAT
>CAMWKM010000137.1 GCA_947174835.1 uncultured Prevotella sp. | reverse complement strand
ACCGGGGGTGGTCACTAAATCGATAGCGGCCTCCGGATGCAAGCCGCTGGCTTCTAATAGTTTCACCGCACCGAGCATGGTCTGCATCACGATTTCTTTGGCTTGGTCAGCCTTGAATCCCAGTTCCACGCCACCTTCCGACGCTGCACGGATATAGCGCATGGCGTATGCAATGCCGCAGGATGCAAGGGTCGTGCCGCTGGCCAGGTGCTGCTCGTCGGTGAGAAGCGTATGTCCCATTTTGTCGAAGACAGCTTGCACCACCTTTGTGTGCTGTGGCTCGGCACCGATGCTGGGCACGATAAACGTCATTGATGCCAGCTCGGCAATGGCGATATTGGGGATGACGAGAAAGAGAGGCGGGCAATATTCGCCCAGCCATTCCTTGATGTCGGCTGATGCAACACCGGCAGCGATGACAATCAGAATTTGCTTTTCCGGCTTTAATGTTTCCCGGATACCTTTGAGCACACCCTCCACAAGCCACGGCTTCACGCAGACACAGACCATATCTGCCCCGGCAACTGCTGAGCGGTTGTCTGTGGTGACTGTCACACCAAACTTCGTAAACTTGTCGACGACCGCCTGCGATGGATCGCTCACAGTGATGTCCTCGTTCTTGAAATAGTCGGTCTTGATGAGACCTTCCACTGTAGCGCTGCCCATAGCACCGGCACCAATCATTGCTATCTTCATAATGCTTTCTGTAATCGCTCAACAAATTCGTCGGCCATCTCCTTCGTGAAGGTGAGTGGCGGCAGCAGACGGAGTACGTTTTCTCCGGAACAACCGGTGAAGACGTGCTGTTCGTAGACTAGACGCTGACGGACAGGCTTCTGTGCGGTGTATAGTTCGATACCGATCATCAGGCCGCAACCGCGTACCTCCTTGATCTTGTCGTTCTTCAGACCACGGATCTTTTCCATCAGATAGTCGCCTACCACGCGGGCATTCTCCACCAGATTCTCCTGCTCCATCACGTCGAGTACGGCCAATGCAGCCGAACAAGCCAAGTGGTTACCGCCGAAGGTGGTGCCTAATTGTCCGTAGACCGGTGTGAACTCAGGACTGATGAGTACGGCTGACATGGGGAATCCGTTGGCAATACCTTTGGCCACGGTGATGATGTCGGGCTTGATGCCTAACCACTGGTGGGCAAAGAATTTACCGCTGCGGCCATAGCCACATTGTATTTCATCGCAGATCAGCACGGCACCATAGCGTTTGCAGGCATAGGCCAGTTTCTGGGCAAACTCCAGTGTGGCCGTCTGAATGCCGCCCACGCCTTGGATGCACTCTAAGATAACGGCCGCAATGCCTCCTCGGGTCAGTTCGCGTACCCATGCCTCAATATCGTTTAGTGGGAGGAATCGCACGTGGTGGTTGTCGTTGATGGGGGCAATGATCTTAGGGTTGTTGGTCACTTCTACGGCCAGACTGGTGCGACCATGAAATGATTTCTCGCACGATAGCACACGGGTGTGACCCGTTTTGAATGAAGCCAGTTTCAGCGCATTCTCGTTGGCCTCGGCACCGCTGTTTACCAAAAACAACTGATAGTCTTCATAGCCGGAGATTCTGCCCAGGCGTTCGGCCAGTTCCGTCTGCAACTTGTTCTGCACGGAGTTCGAGTAGAACCCAATCTGTTGCAGTTGCTCCGTCACTTTTTTTGTGTAATGGGGATGGGAGTGACCGATTGAAATGACGGCATGACCGCCATAGAGATCCAGATACTCCTGTCCTTTCTCGTCCCATACTTTGCAACCTTCGCCCTTCACGATGTTCACATCGAAGAGCGGATAAACATCGAATAGATTCATATTGTTATCAAATCTTTTATAATCGGTGCAAAGTTACACCAAATAATTGATAAAACGGCAAAATCTGTCATCTTTTTCTTTTAGAACTGTATCTCGGGGCAAGTCTTATGAGGGGACTATTGTTCAAAACGCGCCTCTCTGCTTGAACCACATTCGGAATACAGGGTCTTCCAAAGTGACCCTACTGCTGTTTTCTTCTCTCGGGAGCCACATTTGCTGCATTGCTGCATTGTTGCATTAAGGTATTTTGATATACAGGTGTGAGAGGACGAAAAATATAGTATAATATATATATTATACTATATTATATTATGTCCACTTTTAGATGCAACATTGGAAAATCCTTAATGCAGCAATGCAACAATGCAACATTTGCGCCTTTGTCCCCCTGTTTGCGCTGAGCGTCTGAGGCGTTTGCGGAGAGTAAGTATCGCAGATGTCCTGTGTGAATGGGCCATTTCCTTTTTTAAGGCGCGGAGGCGTTTCTGGCGGTTGACGAAAGTTGATGCTTATCCCCACTGAATTTCCATTGAGCCCATTTCGCAAGCCTTGCGAAGGTTTGGCGGAATGAAAAATTCTTTTTACCTTTGCAAGCGGCATTTGGGAATATCCATGATGCCGTTATTTCGTACATGAAACGAGGGAGGGCGTATAAATGAGCGAAGAATAGAACTAAAGTTTACCAAAAATATAAATTTGTACTCGAAAAAAGAAATAAGGACTTATGAAAAAAATAAAACTGTTTGTCGTGGCTGCCATGATGGCGATAGCCGTAAGTGTTTCCTGCACCAACAAAGGACAGGATGGTAATAACTCTGCCAAAGGGGAGGAACAGGCGGAACTGGCTGATGCTGATGCAGACTCTGATGGTGAGTTTACTGGTAAGGGTCTGAATGAAATCCGCTTTGAAAATTTCAAGGAAAAGGATTGGTTGGACAACGACTATATTCGGGCACTACGTAGATACATTGACGATTTTAGAAATGGTCATATCAGTGAAAAAGATGAGGAGCCGACAAACGTGGAGCCACAAGAGGTAAAGGGGCAGTTTATCGTTGCTAATGTTGGGCCATGTCTGGGAGGGGGACTGTTTGTCTATGTCATTTTTATAGACAATCCTGAGTGTTATTACAGTGCTTGGATATATAGTTTTGTAGACGTGGACACGGAAACGATTACAGGATACTCTGTCAGGATGTTCAATCGCGAAGATGATAAAAAGACTGAACTGACACGAGAACAGATATTGAATGACACCAAAGAACATCCGGAACTGAAACTTTGGTAATTGGAAAGAAATAGGCGATACAAGCGATTAAGTTCTTTCATGCTCACCATTATGTAGGTAATGAAATGGCAAGGCTGAGGGAAAATGAGAAGTTTTGACGATGGTAGGCCTGAAGGCCAGTGCTGTTAAAATGCACTGGCCTTTAGTTTGAGTCCTGTCGTCTCGTCGATGCCAAACATCAGGTTCATGTTCTGTACGGCTTGTCCGACAGCACCCTTCAGCAGGTTGTCGATGGCCGATGTGACGAGCACTTTCCCGTCGAAGCAGTCAACGTGCACCAAAGCCTTGTTGGTATTCACTACCTGCTTCAGGTTAACACTCCTGTCGCAGTAGTGCGTAAACGCAGTGTCTGCATAGAACGCTCTGTAGGTTCTGACAATGTCTTCTGCTGGTGCGTTGGTCTTGATGACCGCTGTGCAGAAAATGCCACGGGTGAAATCACCACGGTAGGGGATGAAGTCGATGCTGGCATCTAAATGGCCTTGTACCTGTATCAGCGACTGACGTATCTCGGCCAGGTGCTGGTGGGTGAACGCTTTGTAGATGCTCAGGTTGTTGTTTCGCCACGAGAAGTGGGTTGTAGCCCCCGGCTTCTGGCCGGCACCTGTCGAACCGGTGATGGCATTCACACTGACATCCTCGGTCAGCAGGCCGAGTTTGGCGGCAGGCAGCAGGGCCAGTTGGATGGCTGTTGCAAAGCATCCGGGGTTGGCCAGATGCTGTGCTTGCCGGATTTCTGTCCCGTTAATCTCCGGCAGACCGTACACATAGTCGTGGTTGCCGCGAATACGGAAGTCCTGAGCCAGGTCGATAATCTTTACATTCGAGGGGATGGTGTGCTCTTTCAGGAAGGCTTCGCTCTTTCCGTGGCCGAAGCAGAAGAATATGACATCCACCTGATCGAAAGGCATCTGGTCAGTAAACCGCAGGTCGGTATCGCCGTCCAGTCCTTCATGCACGTCGCTGACGGGGTTGCCGGCGTTGCTCTCAGAGTTGGCAAACACGATCTCTGCTTCCGGATGGTTGAGCAATAGGCGGATGAGCTCACCGCCTGTATAACCGGCTGCACCTAATATTCCTACTCTTATCATCTCTTTTCGTCCTTATGTACTCCGTAGTAGACGCGGAGCGGTGTGGAACTGACTTTGATGAAACCTTTGGCTTCGTCGGCAGTCCAGCCGGTCTGTGTCTCGCCATATTCTCCCAACTTGCTCTTGGTCAGGTCGTTGTCTGAGTCTATACCGACGGTCTCGAAGCCGTAGGGGCGCAGTTTCAGGATGCTGGTGCCTGTCACGTTGCGCTGACTGCTGGTCAGCATAGCCTCGATGTCGGGCATCACGGGCTCCAGATACTGGCTCTCGTGCAGGAACATACCGTACCAGTTGGCCACCTGGTCTTTCCAATACTGCTGCCATTTGCTCAAAGTCGACTTCTCCAACAGGCGGTGTGCTTCGATGATGAGCTTGGGGGCTGCGGCTTCGAAGCCTACGCGACCCTTGATGCCGATGATGGTGTCGCCCACGTTGCAGTCGCGACCGATGGCATACGAGGCACCGATTTCCTCAATTTTCTGAATGGCTTTCACGCGGTCGTCAAACTTCTCTCCGTTGACAGCCACGATCTCGCCCTTGTCGAAGGTGATCTTCAGCAGCGACTCCTCGCTTTGTGTAGCGTGCTTCAGGTAGGCTTCTTCCGGTAGTCCCTGAGTGGGATCGAGCAGTTCACCGCCGCAGATGCTGGTTCCCCAGATGCCCACATTGTACGAATACTTCAGTTTAGTGAAGTCGGCCGTGAAGCCGTGCTCGTTCAGATAGTCCACTTCTTCCTTGCGGGTCAGTTTCTTGTCGCGGGTCAGCGTGATGATTTCCACGCCGGGAGCCATCACCAGGAAAGTCATATCGAAGCGGATTTGGTCATTGCCTGCACCCGTTGAACCGTGGGCAATGGCATCGGCACCGATCTCATTGGCATAGCGGGCAATGGCGATGGCCTGGAAGATGCGTTCGCTGCTCACCGATATGGGGTAGCAGTTGTTGCGCAACACGTTGCCGAAGATCATGTACTTCAGCGACTTTTCGTAATACTCCTGTGTCACGTCGAGTGTTACATATTTGACAGCCCCCAGTTTATAGGCGTTCTCTTCGTTCTTTTTCAGCTGCTCAGCCGAGAAACCGCCGGTGTTGGCGCAGGCTGCATATACGTCATAACCCTCTTGGGTCAGTTTCATCACGGTGTAACTGGTGTCAAGTCCACCGGAAAATGCTACTACAACTTTCTTCTTGCTCATAGTCTTTGTTACTTATAGATTTTCTTCTAATTCTTCCAAATGACGGATGCGCGAAATGACATCATCGGGTATTCTGACCGGCAGATGCTCCGTAGGGTCATAGAGCATGGCCGTGCAGATGCAGTATTTGCGACCCGTGCGATGCAGCACGTCCACGTTGACGCAACCCTCGCACCCTTTCCAGAAGGTCTCGTCATCGGTCAGGTCGGCGAAAGTGACGGGCTGATAGCCCAGTTGGGTGTTCATGGCCATGACAGCCGCACCGCTGGTCAGCGAGAATATCTTGGCATGGGGCCAGCGGGTCCGAGCCAGTGAGAAGGTCAAGTCTTTGATGCGCTTGGCCAGACCGAGCCCGCGGAAGTCGGGATGTACGATC
>CAMWKM010000136.1 GCA_947174835.1 uncultured Prevotella sp. | reverse complement strand
TCTGATAGGAGATGGGTTACACGGCACTCCAATTTTTGATGATTCTGGAACATATTTTTTTATAAATGGGAATAATCTCCATCAAGGTCACATTGAAATTAAGCCTGACACGAAATTAGTTAATAGAGAGCAATATGAACTTTATAAAAAACCACTTTCAAATAGAACAATTTTGCTTTCAATAAATGGCACGATTGGAAATATTGCAAAATATGCTGGAGAAAAATGTATCTTAGGAAAAAGTGCATGTTTTATAAATGTTATTAATGAAGTTGATAGAGATTTTGTATATTACATCCTCTGCACACCAAAGTTTCTATTTGATATAACGAACAATGCTAACGGGTCTACGATTAAAAATGTTTCATTAAAACAAATCCGACAATATCCAATAAAACTTCCGACACTCGTCGAGCAAAAAAAGATTGCAGGTATTTTATCCTCGCTTGATGAAAAGATAGAGACCAATCGGAAGATAAATGCGCGGTTGGAGGAGTTGGCACAGGCTCTTTTCAAGTCGTGGTTCATAGACTTCGAACCCTTCGGCGGCAAAATGCCTGAAGACTGGGTGGAAGGAACCCTTAATGAAATGGTCGAATCCGTTATAAGTGGTGATTGGGGAAAAGAGGAAGAAATCGGCTCTTATATTAAGAAGGTACTGTGTATAAGGGGTACGGACTTAAATAATATAAAGGTTGGAGAAAGCGGTAATGCTCCAACGCGCTATATAATACAAAAAAACTATAATCAAAAGGCTCTTAAAAATCACGATATAATAATAGAAATTTCAGGAGGTTCTCCTACGCAATCCACTGGAAGAATCGCTATGATTTCCTCTATTTTACTTTCTGAAAATGACCATTCTATTATTTGCACTAACTTTTGTAAAGCCATAAAAGTCCAAAAAGTGTATAATCATTATTTTTATTATTTGTGGAATTGGCTCTACAATAATAAAATAATGTTTATCTATGAGAATGGTTCAAATGGACTTAAAAATCTTAATTTAACAGATTTATTGGAAAGAGAAAAATGCAATATTCCATCTGAGCGTACTGCTTTAGACTTTTATAATGTTATAGAGCCAATATTCTCTAAAATTCAACGCTTAGGAGTGGAATCCTCCCACCTTGCAGCCCTTCGCGACACTCTGCTTCCAAAGTTGATGTCAGGCGAAATAGAACCGGGATTTAACTTGAATACACTTGATTTAACTGATTAATTTTATAGAATATGGGGGTCAATATTCAGTTTTCGCAATCTTATCATTGGCTAAATTCTTGGATTTTAGCCAATATAATTCAGCTTTCGACGCAGGATTTTTGCGACCGGTTTGTTGACTACCGCATGGATCCCGGTCGCCGCCTGTACGACCAAATGGTGATGGCTGCACGGTGTGGAGTGGCAAATATCGCCGAAGGCTCTGCACGGCATTCTACATCCATTGAAACGGAAATGCGACTGCTTGATGTGGCAAGGGCAAGTTTCGACGAGCTTCAAGGTGACGTGTTTAATTTCCTGCTGCGCAAAAAGGCTGACGTTTGGGCAATAGGAAATCCCGAACGCGAAGCAATTTGGCAAATGAGACTCGACACCCCTCAATATTCCAACAGTTATCTGCATGACGCTGCCAAGCATATACTTGCTCAGAAAAGCAAATTTGACCACTGGCTGGAGAATGAGAACCCCGAAATAGCAGCCAATGCGTTGTTGGTACTATGTATAAGGGAGAACAAGATGCTTCAATCCCAAATTCAGAGTCAACTTGAGGGCTTTAGGCAAACAGGCGGTTTTACGGAGAACATGACCGCGGAGAGATTGGAAGCACGCAAAGAGCAGGCATTATTGACAGGTGCTCCAGTTTGTCCGAAATGCGGCAAACCTATGCTTAAGCGGATGCAGAAGAAGGGACAAGGACGTGGTCGCGAGTTCTGGGGCTGCAGCGACTATCCAAATTGTAATGGGTTGCTAAAAATCGAGACTAATCATGAATAATCGGGATTAATCGAGAATAATCAGGATATTTTTATGACAAACAGTTACCACTATACGGAAGACTCTTACGAACAGACGGTTCTGGACCTGTTCAAGGAGATGGACTATGAAGTGCTTCATGGTCCGGATGTTGATGCCGAAACCGGACGCGACCTCACTGATGCAACCATTCCCGGCAAACTGCGCGAGGCTATGCTACGCATTAATGGCATGGAAAAAGCCACTGCCGTTGATGAGGCTATCCGCAAAGTGCATGAACTTTTTTCACAGCCACTTATTCAGGCAAACGTGCAACTCACCGATTGGTTGCAAAATGGTCTTGATGTGACTTTCAAAACGAGCGAGGGAGCACTAAGGAGCGACCATGTGAGAATCCTCGACATTGAGAATCCAATAAACAATGTGTTTCAAGTTGTAAACCAATGGACGGTAGTCAACGGTCAGACAAGAAAACGCGCCGACATCATTGTCTTCGTCAACGGATTGCCTATATCCATAATAGAACTGAAATCTCCAAGCCGCGAAGTGACAAACTCCGAGGAAGCCTATCTGCAACTGCAAAACTATATGCGGCAGATTCCCCAACTGTTCAGCGCCGCGCAGATGCTCGTGATCAGTGATATGGCAGACACGCAAGTAGGTACAATCACAGCACCGCTTGATCGCTATATGGAGTGGAAGACTACGGACGGATCATACGAAAGCACTGCAATCGCAGACTTTCAGACTTTCTTTGAGGGAATCTTTGACCGCAGGCGGCTTATTGACCTAATCGCAGACTTCTCGCTGTCGATGGGTAGCGATACAAAGAAAGTACGTATCCTTGCCGGTTATCATCAGTATTTTGCCGTAAAGAAAGCGATGCGATGCACACAGGAGGCTCTCGGGCGTAAAGACGGTAAAATCGGTGTTTTCTGGCACACACAAGGTTCAGGGAAGAGTCTTTCAATGGTGTTCTATGCACATCAGTTACTGAAAAATCTGCTGAGTGCAACTATACTTGTGCTTACCGACCGCTTGGATCTTAATGACCAGTTGCACTCAACCTTTGCCGCCTGTAGCGACTATCTCCGCCAAACGCCTGTCAAAGCAACCGATGGCGACCACCTGTACGACTTGCTTGAAAAGCGCAAAAGCCACGGAATAATCTTTGCAAACATCCAAAAATTCAAAGACCGTAAGGAGGCTATTACTACACGTAACGATATTATCGTGATGAGCGATGAAGCTCACCGTTCGCAGAGCAACGTCAAAACCAAAGTTGATACTGCAAGCGGTGAGTTGAAACTCGGTTTTGCAGCAATTGTGCGTAAACTGCTCCCCAATGCCGCATTTATCGGCTTTACTGGTACACCTATCGAAGCTGATGACAACGACACTCGCGAGGTGTTCGGTAACTATATCGACATATACGACATGACCCAAGCAGTGGAAGACGGAGCCACTGTTCCAGTCTATTACGAGAGTCGTCTTATAAAGCTCAACCTCGACGCAGAAACACTGAAGTTACTTGACCGCGAATACGACAAACTCGCAGAAGAAGGTGCTGACGAAGAAGATATAAAACGCTCTAAGCAAGAGAACGCACAACTCCACGCCCTGCTTCACGCCCCGGAAACGATTGACACACTTTGTCGCGATATAATCGAACATTATGAGAACAACCGGCAGAGCCACCTCACTGGCAAGGCTATGATTGTAGCCCTTGACCGAGCAACAGGCATAGCCATCTATAAGCGTTTTATTGAACTGCGCCCTCAGTGGAAAGAGATAATCGGCGTGGTGATGACGCAGGGCAACCAAGACCCGGTGGAGTGGAACGATATTATCGGCTCTCCGGCACACAAGCAAGAGCTTGCCCGCCAGTTCAAGGATAACAGTTCGGCAATGAAGATAGCCATTGTTGTTGATATGTGGCTCACTGGCTTTGATGTTCCGAGCCTCGCTACAATGTACGTCTATAAGCCGATGAAAGGTCATAACCTGATGCAAGCTATAGCTCGTGTCAACCGAGTGTTCCCAGAAAAGAGTGGTGGCTTAGTCGTTGACTATATTGGTATAGCCCAAGCACTGAAAAAAGCTATGCACGACTACACCAATCGTGACAAAAAGCGGTTTGGCGACCCCGACATAAAGAAAACTGCATATCAGGAATTTCTTGCAACTATTGACCGCTGCCGTGGGTGCATGAATGGGTTTGACTATTCTGACTTTGCGACCTGCTCGAACCTGCAACGTGCAAATCTTATCAAAGGAGGTGTCAACGTACTGCTCGACCCTGACAATATTGTCAGCACACGATGCGAGGGCAATATTACAAAATATGATAGTGCCCAAAAAGTGTTTGTTGATGAGAGCAAACGCCTTGTGCAAGCCACTACATTGTGTCGCAGTCTGTTATCTCCAGCAGAAAAGTTTGAGGAGGCATACTTTGAAGCTGTCCGCACGCTCCTTATCCGACTGACATCCAACAAGAAAATTACTCGTAAAATCATTGACGAGCGAATTACCAATCTACTGAAAGTTGCAGTAAAGGCTGATGGGGTTGTAGAAATACTCAACACGAAGGACGCAGAGTTCAACCTCTTTGACGAGAAATTCCTAAAGGAGGTGGCGGATATGAAAGAGAAGAACTTCGCTCTTGAACTGCTCAAACGACTACTTGAACAGCATATCCGCAAACACGCCAAAAAGAACATGACGCAAGCTGACAAGTTCAGCGAAATGCTCGATGCCCGACTTGCCGAGTATCTACGTGGTCTGATCAGTAACGAGGAAGTGATACAGGAACTGCTCAAAATGGCTCGTGAACTGAAAGCCCATGCCGAGCAAGCGTCTGAATTTGGCTTAACCGAAGAGGAACAGGCATTTTACGATGCCCTTACAAAACCTCAAGCCGTAAAAGATTTCTATGAGAACGAGACGCTTGTTGCAATGGCTAAGGAACTTACTGAAGCCTTGCGCAGCAGCAAGACCATTGACTGGCGCCAGAAGGAGTCTGCCCGAGCCAATATGCGCCGCATGGTTAAGCGACTCCTGAAGAAGTATAAATATCCGCCTGAGGAACAGGAGGCCGCTCTTGAAACCGTTATCAAGCAATGCGAACTCTATGCGGATTCGGATGATGAATATACAGTTCCGACTCAGCAAATAAGAGCTTATAATATTAATCCTTCAAATGAATACGACATAGCCGCAGAACCGTAAAATATGACTCCAGAATATATTAAGCGTTTAGACTCTATTTTAGGAGACTCTTTGGAGCAAAGTACCAAAGAGATTACTGTGTGGTATAAAAAACTTAAAGAAGCCTATGAATTAAAAAAAATCAATAGAAATCCGAATATCGAAAACGATATAACGGTAATGGAGATATATGTGCTGGTATTGTATACGATTATTGCAATTGCAACTTTCTTTAGAGGTGATTTTAAAAGTAAATATCCTACCGAAAAACGCCTAAACCTTAAATATTTAAGTTTTGTTTCAACAGAATTCTATAAGTCCCTGTTCATTATAAAAAAGCCTAATACATTATGGCATAAACTTGAATCTTTTCTATCCATTGGGAATCATACGAGCTTAATCGAAATCATTGATGAAGTAAACCAAGCTTCTTCAAGATTTAGAGCTAATTATTTTAATTCTAAAAGGCGAGACATTTCGATACACTACGATATTGATTTAGACGTAGTTTATACACATTTATGCGAAATTAGTGAAGAGGATGAAGCCAAACAGATATCGTCCATTCTCGCAATTTTACAGCCTCTTAGTTTAGTTTGTAGCTCGTACTTGTACTCAACATATCCAAAAGCAACAATGGCCCTAGCAATTCCGAAGGAAAACATTATACTTAAAAAGTTCCGTAAAGGATTGTATGAACACATTTATGATCTTACCGGTTCAAGTATACAAACTTTTGCTAAGCATTTAGATCAAAATATGCAATCATTTCATATGATTGATAGGCC
>CAMWKM010000135.1 GCA_947174835.1 uncultured Prevotella sp. | reverse complement strand
AAAGGTAAATACTTACTACCACATAACAAAACTTTTCAATGACTTTTTTGAAATAATACGAAACTTTTTCGAATTATTTGACATTATAAATAATTTACACCTTATATATAATATATAGGCTACTGGCAACGCTCAAGCCACTCCCTGAGCGCAGACCGTGGCGTACCATTGTCAATGACCTGACGGAGCATTGCTTTGGCCTCACGTTTGCGATTCAATGCCAACAGAACATCAACTTTGGAAACAACAAAATCGACATTACCCGGATCCAACCGAATGGCTTCATTCCAATCAAATAAGGCAATCTCCAATTGTTGTTGTTCAGTCTCGTAACCAGCTCTGGCAGCATAAGCCAGTGCCGAGTCTGGAAAAAGTTGAACCAAACGGTTGAAATGATCCATCACCTCTACCTGTCCCGCCACCTTTTTAGTAGCCATAGCCAATCCCAACTGCGCCTCAAAGTGCTTGGGCACAACAGAAAGAAAACGCTCGTAGTCAGTTACAGCCATCGCATATTGTCGTAACTGTACATTGGCATAAGCCCTGAAATAAAGAGCAGTGAGATTACGCGAATCAAGATCAAGTACACGCCCATACTCCTCAGTGGCATAGTCCCATTGGTTCAATTCCAGATTGATTGCAGCCTTTCTCAACCGCAATTCAACAGAATAAGGATTCTTCTCAATAGCCCTTCCTAACACGGAAAGAGAATCACGCCACTCCTGCACCGTCTGAGCAAGAGTGGCTGATGATAATACAATAGCTATCAACAAGAACAAATTCCTCATACTTTGTTGATATAGTCCACAATCCAGGCACCAACTTCCTTCGTGCCATACTTTGCTCCCCCTTCGACCTGAATCTCGGGCGTACGGACATTAGCATCAAGAGAGGCATTGACGGCTTCACGGATGAGAGCACCCTCCTTATTCAAACCAAAATGTTCCAACAACATAGCAGCAGAGAGGATCTGTGCCAGAGGATTAGCCAAGTTCTGACCAGCAGCCTGCGGCCACGATCCATGAACAGGCTCAAAAAGCGGCGTGTGCAGTCCTAACGAAGAAGAAGGCTGTAGACCCATCGAACCTGTGATACACGAAGTTTCATCAGTCAATATGTCACCAAAAGTGTTTTCTGTAACAATAACATCGAAGAAACGAGGTTCGGTGAGTACACGCATTGCAGCGTTGTCGATAAACATATAATCGGTGTTCACATCAGGATATTGCGATTCCATCTCCTTAGCAACCTGACGCCAGAGGCGGCTGGATGCCAATACATTAGCCTTATCAACAACCGTCAGGTGATGGTTACGTTTCTGAGCCATCTCAAAGGCAACCTTCAAGATGCGTTCTATTTCCGGACGCGTGTAGATATTGGTATCATAAGCCTTGTCGTTATCTTGATATTTCTCACCAAAATACATACCACCCGTCAATTCACGGATAACCACGAAATCAGCCCCTTTCAGAAGTTCTTCCTTTAGAGGACTCTTATGAAGTAAACAATTAAATGTAGCTACCGGACGCACATTGGCAAAAAGGCCAAGTTTCTTGCGCATCGCCAGAAGACCTGTCTCAGGACGGATCTTCGCTGTCGGATCATTATCATATCTCAAATCGCCAACAGCAGCAAAAAGCACGGCATCAGCCTTCATGCACACCTCATGCGTTGCATCAGGGTACGGATCACCCACGGCATCAATTGCATGTGCACCCACCAGAGCCTCCTCATAAGTAAATTCATGTCCACACTTCGCTGCGACAGCATCGAGCACAGCCACACCTTGTTTCATTATCTCCGGACCTATTCCGTCGCCCGGAAGGACGGCAATCTTCAGTTTCATCTTTTTATTGTTTTTATACTTTCAATTCGCAGTGCAAAGGTAGAAAATAATTATGAATTACGAGTAATGTCATTATAATTAATTCATTTTCTTAACAAAGAATATGTTTTTTCATTCAAAAAAACAATCTATATTTGTTTTTTCGGTCTGTTTATACTATCTTTGCAGCCATGAAGAAGACGTTATTTATACTGACGATAATTGCCGTAACATTGCCAGCAAGGGCATGGCACAGGGTGATGTCACCAAATATTAAAGGACTACAGGTCATCACAAACAATGACTTCAAAGCCCTGCCCATCCTGACCTTGGGCAGCAACGATCGACTGACCATCGGCTTCGATGAACTATCGCACAACTATCAGCGGTTCACCTACAGACTGGAGCCGTGCAATCCCGACTGGACACCCACGGAGGGCCTGTTTGAAAGTGACTGGCTGATAGGCTTCAACGACCTGCCTATCGAGGACTATGAAAATTCGTTGAATACGACAACGCTCTACACCCACTATAAACTGACTTTCCCCAATCGGGAATGTAAACTAAAAATGAGCGGCAACTACCGCCTGCATATTATTGACGAGGACGGTGAGACTGCCCTAACAGTGGAACTACGAGTGGTTGAACCGCTCATGAACGTGGGACTAAGTGCGACAACAAATACAGACATAGGACTGAATACCCGTTACCAACAGGTGGCTATGACCGTGAACTTCAACAGCCTGCGCGTGACACGACCCGATGAGCAGATTCAGACCATCGTCATGCAAAACGGACGCGAGGACAATATGAAAGTGAACGTAAAGCCGAACATGACGATGCCACAGAGCCTGAAATGGGAGTACAATCGCGGATTGATTTTCGATGCGGGCAACGAATACCATAAGTTTGAAGTATTGGATCCCACCCACCCCACCATGGGCCTGGCCGCTGTCAGATGGGACGAAGACACACGCACCTGGCATGCCTTGCCCGTACCCTGCGAGCCACGCCATAACTATCTGTATGACGAGGATGCCGACGGTGCATTCCTGCTACGCAACAGCGATAATTACGAGAGTGAACGAACATCGGAATATGTTTTTGTGCACTACCGACTGCAACCAGCACATCACTATAGCGACTCTCAAGTGATAGTCAACGGCAGATGGGCAACAGAGGCTCCCGAGACCTATGCGATGGAATACGATGAAGCAACCCAGTCATACAATGTCTCCATTATGCAGAAGCTGGGTTACTATAACTATCAGTTGCTGTTAGTTGATATGGACGGTACGACCCATCCCCTACCTGAAGAAGGTTCATTTTATGAAACGGAGAACACCTATCAGGCTCTTGTCTATTACAAAGGTACGGGTGAACGCACTTGGCGCTTGGTAGGATTCCAGCAAATAACACTCAGATAACCAACAAGAACAAAAGGAACTTCTCTTATTGAAAAGTTCCTTTTCCCATTCAGTCGAGGTGACAGGACTCGAACCTGCGACAGCCTGGTCCCAAACCAGGAACGCTACCAACTGCGCTACACCTCGTTTTTGCGAGTGCAAAGGTACAAACTTTTTCTCACTCGCACAAATTTTTTGGCAATTATTTGATAATGCCCTGCTCAATAAATATTTTCTTCAGAATCACGACTGAGCGTTCAACCTGTTCTTCTGTATGAGTAGCCATCAGCGCATAACGCACCAGTGTGTCCTGTGGAGCACATGCCGGTGGAATGACGGGATTGATGAACACACCAGCATTGAACGCAAGAGCCGTCACCAAGAAAGTCTTATCCGGATCACGAACATAGAGAGGAATAATGGGACTCTCAGTCTCGCCAATCTCAAAACCTTCCTCACGGAAACGCTTCAGAGCATAGTTAGTAACGCTCCACAATTTCTCTATGCGCTCCGGCTCCTCCTGAAGGATATGCAAGGCCTCCATTGCAGCAGCCGTAGCAGCCGGGGTATTGGAAGCAGAGAAGATATAGGTACGACAGGTGTGACGCAAATAGTTGATGGTTTCCTTGTCAGATGCAATGAAACCACCTATGCTGGCCAGTGACTTCGAAAAAGTACCCATAATAAGATCCACCTCATCAGTCAAGCCAAAATGGTCGCACACACCTCGTCCCTGACGACCGAACACGCCAACGCCATGAGCCTCGTCGACCATGATTGAACAATTGTATTTATGCTTCAGTTCTACGATCTCAGGCAGTTTAGCCAAATCGCCTTCCATTGAGAACACACCGTCAACCACAATCAGTTTGATCGCTTCCTGAGGAAGTTTCTGCAACACGCGCTCCAGATCCTCCATGTCGTTGTGTTTGTAGTGTAACTGCTTTGCAAACGACAGGCGACGACCGTCCACAATTGATGCATGGTCGCGGTCATCACAGATGATATAATCATCCTTTCCGACCACCATTGCCAATACGCCCTGATTCACGCTAAAGCCCGTTGAAAAGCAAAGACACTCATCCTTGCCAATGAACTCAGCGATTTCCTTTTCCAGTTGGAGGTGTAAGTCAAGCGTACCATTCAAGAAACGACTGCCAGCACAGCCTGAACCATATTTATCAAGTGCTGCTTTTGCTTTGTCAATGATGCGCTGATCGCCCGTCAATCCCGTATAGGCATTTGAGCCAAACATCAACACCTTGTGGCCTCCCATTTCAACTTCCGTACCCTGCTTACCTGTAATCGCACGGAAATATGGATAAATCCCTTTGGCCATGAACTCCTGAGGGAGACGATACGCCTTATATCTTTCTTCTAATTGTCCCATAATTTTGATTTATAGGTATTTCTTTTGTTTTTAACAGGCTGCAAAGTTACACAAAATTCCGCAAATCGTGCACATTTTTCCTAATAATTGTTTGTTTTTTGCTTTTTTATCTTCGTTTTGAACGATTTTCTATACTATTTTCGTAAATTTGCACTATGCAAACAGCCAAAAGAAAGATTGTCTTTATCGTTAATCCGATATCAGGAACAAAGTCGAAAGAGGGGCTCCAACCACTCATTGAAGAGGTGATTGATCCTAAACGATTCGAATGGCACATCGCCAGAACGGAATATGCAGGCCATGCTTCTGTCATCGCCAGCCAATGTGTGGCCAACGGTACAGACATCTGCGTGGCGGTCGGAGGCGACGGTACAGTCAACGAAGTGGCACGCTCGCTGGTGCACAGTCAGACCGCACTGGGTATCATCCCCTGCGGATCGGGCAACGGACTGGCCCGACACCTGTGTCTGCCGATGGACATGAAAGGGGCTTTAGAAATAATCAATCAGGGGGAAACCGACCATTTCGACTATGGGGTCATCAACAATCAGCCGTTTTTCTGCACTTGCGGCATGGGGTTCGATGCCTTCGTTTCGCTCAAGTTTGCCAAGTCGGGCAAGCGCGGACTGACCACATACTTAAAAAATGTACTGATGGAGTCGTTGAGTTATCAGCCTGACACCTATACCGTGCAAGACGAAACAGGTAAACATCGCTACAAGGCCTTCCTCATCGCCTGTGCCAACGCTGCGCAATATGGGAATAACGCCTACATCGCCCCCGGCGCATCAATGCAAGACGGAATGCTGGATGTCATAGTTATGGAACCCTTCAACGTCATTGAGGCCTCGACCATAGCCGTTGACCTCTTTGCAAAAACACTGACCAACAACTCCCACATCAAACGTTTCCAAGCCCGACAGATTCACATTCACCGCGAAAAGCCCGGAGCCGTCCACTACGACGGTGACCCTATCCGTATGGAAACTGACATCAATGTAGAGATCGTTCCATTAGGACTCTTGGCCATTGTCAACCCAAAGGCCGTAGAAGACGACGCGCTCCCCAACAAGATGGTGGACAATATCAGCAACGTGGTCAACAAAATTATATTGTAAATATAATGTACGCGAACATATTATTATTTTATATATCATGCAAACCGCTTTAGTCATCATATTTATCACACTCTCCGCAGTCTATGCAGTCTGGCGCATCCATCGTGCCCTGCAAACGTCCGACGACCCCTGCATAGGCTGTCAAGGATGTACATTCAAGGAATTGAGACGCAAAAATGGAGAAAACAGACACTGCGCAGAGAAAAAAGTCAAAGAAAAATTTGGCGGTATAAAAAAAATGTAGTACCTTTGCATCCGCAAACTGAAAAGGGTGCCTTGGATGAGTGGCTTAGTCAACGGTCTGCAAAACCGTCTACAGCAGTTC
>CAMWKM010000134.1 GCA_947174835.1 uncultured Prevotella sp. | reverse complement strand
ATTTGATAATCAATTTTTATACACCCCCCATTTGATTATCTTTTGGTCGGTAAAATGGCATCAAAAAAGGCGGAAAGAAACTTTGCGCTTCCTTCCGTCTTTTGGTGAGGTTGTTACTTGCTAACTTCATTCTTCTCCTGCATATCAATAAATTGACGATTCGCATCGTAGAACTCATATTGCAGGAATGCCATCTTTTGGCTGGGAATGATGTGGACACCGAATCCGTATTTCGCTTGCCAACGGCGCTTCAACGAGAAGATGCCTTTGTTGATATAGGCAGCGACATAGGGATGGACGTGGAGCGTAAAACGCTTGATGCCGATCTTGTTGACAAGAACGTCAATCTTGCTCTCTAATTGATCTGTAAACAGGATGCTTGACTTGATTTTTCCGGTGCCGTGGCAAGTAGGGCAGGGCTCCTCGACGGCAACATCCATTGCAGGACGTACACGCTGTCGGGTAATCTGCATCAGCCCAAACTTGCTCAGGGGCAGAATGTTGTGACGGGCACGGTCTTTTTTCATATTCTCGCACATCCGCTCATAGAGTAGTTGGCGATCTTCAGCCAGGTTCATGTCGATAAAGTCGACAACGATGATGCCGCCCATATCGCGCAGTCGCAACTGGCGTGCCAGTTCGTCAGCGGCTCCCAGATTGGTCTCCAGGGCATTGGCTTCCTGTCCGTTTTCTTTTTTGATGCGTGTACCACTGTTGACATCTACCACATGCATGGCTTCTGTATGCTCAATGATGAGATAAGCTCCCCGTTTGTAGTTGACGGTACGTCCAAAACCTGACTTGATCTGCTTTGTGACGTTGAAATTGTCGAAGATGGGAACTTTGCCTGTGTAGAGTTTCACAATCTCTGCCTTTTCAGGGGCAATAAGCGAAAGATAATTGGATATCTGGCTGTGAATCTCGGCATCGTTCACATAAATTCCGTCGTAGGTAGGGTTAAAGAGGTCACGCAATAGCGCAACGGCACGAGTCTGTTCCTCAAACACCATTACAGGTCGTTCTGTAGTCTTTTGGAATTTAGTGATGGCATCGTCCCATCGCTTGAGCAGCACCTTCAACTCCTGATCGAGTTCGGCTGCACGTTTTCCTTCTGCTACCGTGCGAACGATGACGCCAAAGTTCTTGGGCTTCATGCTCTGCACCAGTTGTTTGAGTCGGCTGCGTTCTTCTCCGCGCTTGATTTTGCTACTGACCGAGACTTTGTCGTCAAAGGGAATAAGCACCATGTAGCGTCCGGCGAAACTGAGTTCGCACGTCAGGCGCGGCCCTTTGGTGTTGATAGGCTCTTTAGTCACCTGTACCAGAATTTCCTGTCCAACCTTCAGCACGTTCTGTATGCTTCCTTCCTTGGGCAGGTCGGGTTGGTGGGTGGCTTTCTGGATGGGATAGAGCTTTTTTCGGTCACTGGCAACCTGTTTCAGATATTTTTCGTAAGAATCAAATTGAAGTCCTAAATCAAGATAGTGCAGAAAGGCATCTTTTTCAGATCCCACATTGACAAAGCAAGCGTTAAGTCCGGGCATCAGCTTGCGCACCTTGCCCACGTAGATGTTGCCCACGGCGAAAGTTGTTTCGCGCGGTTCGTTCTGATATTCCACCAGACTCTTGTCTTCAAGTAGCGCAATGGATATCTCTTTAGGCCGGACATCGATGATTACTTCGCTTGTCATTCTCTGATACTTTTTTGATGTTTGATTATTTACGATAAAAAGGGTGTACCCTGCATATTGCTATGCACTGGTACACTCCTTCCATTTTTTTCTATCGGCAAAAAGGCTTACTTGCTCTTATGACGATTCTTGCGCAGTCTCTTCTTACGCTTGTGGGTAGCCATCTTGTGGCCCTTTTTCTTCTTTCCGTTTGGCATAGCTTAAAAATGATTATGTATTGTTTAACTTATTTGTATAAATCTTACTCTTGGGTCATACGATCAATGAAGCTCTTGCAAGGCTTGAAAGCAGGCAGATCATGAGCGTCGATAACCAATGTCGTGTTTTTCGAGATATTGCGAGCAGTCTTCTTTGCACGATGCTTGACAATGAAACTGCCGAATCCACGGAGATAGACATTCTCTTTGTTGTCGGCCAAACTGTTGCGAATCTCTTCCATAAAAGCCTCTACAACAACAGATACGTCTTTCGGTGTGACGCCTGTTTGCATGGCTATTGTCTTGACTATTTCTGCTTTGGTCATATTGTTTTTTGTTTGTTTTTTATTGTTGCTTTTTGTTTCGGACTGCAAAATTACTCATTTTCAGTCGGATAAGGAAATTTTTTTCTGACTTTTTTGAAAAAAAACGTATTAAGACCTCTTTTTACTCTCCAAAATAGGCGGTAAGTTCCTCTTTGGCAGCATAATCCTGATTGCTCAGGTCGCGAATGATCTCTCCTTTCTCCATTAATGCGATGCGTGTTGATATGTCGATTGTATGTTGCAGATTGTGGCTACTGATGAGAATCGTGGCCTGTGTCTGTGCAGCATAGTCGATGATGATGCGTTTGAGTACATTCTGACTGGTGGGGTCGAGGAAATTGAAAGGCTCATCAAGAATCACCAACTTTGGTTGTCGGATTAGGGCAGCAATGATGCCCACTTTCTGCTTGTTGCCTGCCGAAAGATTACGGATGAGTTTTTTCTGTCCGAAAACCTCACCGCCTGAAAGATGTTCATATTGTTGCAGACGCTCGTCGATGGTCTTTTGGGGAATACAACTGATTTTGCCGATAAAGGCAAAGTATTCTTCAGGCGTTAGGTAGTCGATGAGGAAACTATCGTCAATGTATGCACCGACATATTGTTTCCATTCCTCCGACAATGCAGGATTGATGTCGTCCAGTTTTACATGACCTTCGTCAGGTTTCAGTAAGTCGAGCATCATGCGGAAAAGGGTGGTCTTGCCGGCACCATTATTGCCGACCAGACCAAGAATATCACAGTCGTTAACGGTGAATGACGGGATATTGCAAGCAATGGTTTCGCCAAATTGCTTTTTAAGTTGGCTAAGAGTAATCATTAGGCAAGTCCTTTTCCGTGACAGTTCTTGAATTTCTTTCCGCTACCGCATGGACATGGATCGTTGCGACCGGGCAGCTTGTCCTTCACAATTGGGTTGTGCGGCTGTTGGGCACGGGTATCTTGCTGAGCAGCGGCCTGTTGTCTTCTGTCAACCATCTGTTCCTCCTGCAGATTTTGCTTGTTTTCTGTGTACTGACGGTGATCGGTATGTTGTTCAGGAGCGGCTTCGTGCACTTCCTGATGCATCTCGGGAATCATACCACGGTTGAGGACAGCCATTGCACGATTGTTCATTTCGTTGATCATGTTGTCCCAGACCTTTGCACTTTCCAGCTTGAAGATCAAAAGTGGATCCTTCTGCTCATAGCTGGCGTTCTGCACAGAGTGGCGCAACTCGTCGAGTTCGCGCAAGTTCTCCTTCCAAGACTCGTCGATGATGTGCAGCAACATCTGCTTCTCGAATTCTTTAACTACCGACTTGCATTCCGATTCGTAGGCTTCCTGAAGGTTGCAGGCAATGTTGTAAACCTTGCGGCCATCGGTGATAGGCACGATTATACGTTCGTACATATTGCCCTGCTCCTCAAAGACACGCTTGATGACAGGCCATGCTACCTCGCGAATATGTTCCGTCTTGCGGTTGAAGTTGGCCAGCGTAGCCTGGAATGATTCCTCTGCCAGTTGGTCAGGCTTCTCGTTCTGGAACTGCTGTTCGGTAAACGGTACTTCCATTGCAAACAGACGGATGAACTCCTCCTTGCAGCCTTGGTAGTTGTTGCGCTCGATGATGGTAGACACACGGTCCCAGATGGTATTGGCGATATCCATACCGATACGCTCACCCATTAGGGCGTGACGGCGTTTCTCGTAAATCACGGTACGTTGCTTGTTCATCACGTCATCGTATTCCAGCAGGCGCTTACGGATACCAAAGTTGTTTTCCTCGACTTTCTTCTGCGCACGCTCAATGCTTTTCGAAATCATGGGGTGCTCAATCATTTCGCCCTCCTTGAATCCCAACTTGTCCATTACCGATGCAATGCGCTCACTGGCGAACAGACGCATCAGTTTGTCTTCCAATGATACATAGAATACTGATGAGCCTGGGTCACCTTGACGGCCTGCACGGCCACGCAACTGGCGATCCACACGGCGGCTCTCATGTCGTTCTGTGCCAATGATGGCCAGACCACCGGCTGCTTTGACCTCGGGAGACAGCTTGATGTCGGTACCACGACCGGCCATGTTAGTGGCAATGGTGACGGCACCCAGACCGTTCTTGTCTTGCTGACCGGCCAAAGCCACAATGTCGGCTTCTTTCTGGTGTAGTTTTGCATTCAGTACCTGATGGGGGATGCCTTCGCGCTTACCTGTTTCAGGATCAACATACATATCCAACATACGAGACAGCAACTCGGAAATTTCCACCGAGGTTGTACCAATCAGGGTGGGGCGTCCGGCCTTGCGCATCTTGACAACCTCTTCAATGACTGCGCGATACTTGTCGCGAGCCGTTTTGTAGACACGGTCGTTCATGTCGATGCGGGCAATGGGCTTATTGGTGGGAATCTCCACGACATCAAGTTTGTAGATGTTCCACAATTCGCCAGCCTCAGTGATAGCCGTACCGGTCATACCTGCCAGCTTGTGGTACATGCGGAAATAGTTTTGCAGGGTAATGGTGGCGAAAGTCTGCGTGGCGGCTTCTACCTTTACGTGCTCCTTGGCTTCTACGGCCTGATGCAATCCATCGCTCCAACGGCGGCCCTCCATAATACGGCCTGTCTGCTCGTCGACGATCTTTACTTCGCCATCAATGACCACATACTCGTCGTCCTTGTTAAACATTGTGTAGGCCTTCAGCAGTTGCTGCAGGGTGTGTGCTCGCTCACTCTGGATGGCATAGTGGTTCATCAGTTCGTCTTTCTTGTTCAGACGTTCCTCATCGGTCAGTCCCTCTTCAGCTTCCAGTGCTGAGAGTTGGGCTGTTATGTCGGGTAGGACGAACAGTTCTGAATCGTTTACTTGTGAGGCCAGCCAAGCTGTACCCTTGTCGGTCAGGTCACAGGAGTTCAGTTTCTCGTCGACCACGAAATACAACGGTTCGGTCACTTCATGCATTCGGCGGTTGTTGTTCTCCATGTAGACTTCTTCAGTCTTGAGCATACCTGCTTTGATTCCCTCTTCCGACAGATATTTGATAAGCGGTTTGTTCTTAGGCAAAGACTTATGTGAGCGATAGAGCGAAAGGAATCCCTCTTCGATCATTTTCTTGTCGTTCTTCTCCTGACCTTCTGAGATTTTCTGCTTGGCTTCTGCCAGAAGTTGAGTAGCCAGCTGACGCTGCACCCCAAAAAGTTTCTCCACCAGAGGTTGATACTCCTCAAACATCTGCACTTCGCCCTTTGGTACAGGACCACTAATAATAAGAGGTGTACGGGCATCGTCAATTAACACCGAGTCAACCTCGTCGACGATGGCATAGTTATGAGTGCGTTGCACCAGATCAGCAGGCGAGATGGCCATATTGTCGCGTAGGTAGTCGAAGCCAAATTCGTTGTTTGTACCGAATGTGATGTCTGCCTGATATGCCTTACGGCGAGCAGCCGAGTTGGGTTGATGCTTGTCTATGCAGTCTACACTTAGTCCGTGGAACATATAGAGCGGCCCCATCCACTCAGAGTCACGCTTGGCCAGATAGTCGTTGACGGTTACTACATGTACACCGTTGCCGGTCAAGGCGTTGAGGAATACGGGGAGTGTGGCCACCAGTGTCTTACCTTCACCGGTTGCCATCTCGGCAATCTTACCCTGATGGAGTACAACACCACCAAAGAGTTGTACGTCGTAGTGCACCATCTCCCACTTTAGGTCATTACCGCCGGCTGTCCAGTGGTTGTGATAGATGGCCTTGTCACCGTCGATGGTGATAAAGTCTTTGCGAGGGTCACCTGCCAGCTCGCGGTCGAAATCGTTGGCGGTGACGATGGTTTCTTCATTCGTTGCAAAGCGGTGAGCAGTTTCTTTCACGATGGCATAGACGTCAGGCATGACCTCGT
>CAMWKM010000133.1 GCA_947174835.1 uncultured Prevotella sp. | reverse complement strand
GGTTATTTCCTTTTTAAAAGATGTTATTCTTTTTCTTGCCGAAACCTTTACGGGCTTGCAACTAAGCACTCGCATCCTGGAGAAATTTATTTCTGGAGAAATTGGACACGATTCTTACAGGGGAGCTCTCCGCGACAAACTTTATGCAGTTTTAGAAAATGGTGACCATTTCTGGGGACTCGGTGCATTTGGATGTAGGAACTACGACATCTTATATCCACACTACTTGCCATTGGACTTCATCTGCACCTACGGTTATCTGGTAGGTTACATCCTTCTATTGCTTTTGTTTGCATTCGTGGCATGGGCCTTCTGGATTACGAGAGGCAAGAGAGCACAGGAATTTATCCTATATCTGTTCTCTATTGGCATCATCAAGTTATTCTTGAGCAGCTCTTTTATCCTTGAACCATACTTTTTCATGTTAATAGGTTTCTGCTCGAAAGAAATCCTATTCTGGTATTTCAACGTAAAACAACAAAGATGATTACAAGGAGCAAGATAATCAGTTCATTTGCATGGAAATTGCTTGAAAGATTTCTTTCACAGGCAATATCCCTGTTCGTGACCATCATTCTTGCAAGAAGATTATTGCCTGAAGAATTTAGCATCATCGCTATTCTCTTGGTTTTCATCGAATTGGCCAATGTCATCATTGACGGTGGTCTCAGTACTGCGCTTATACAAAAAAAAGACGCTGATGATATTGACTTTTCGACTATCACCTATTTCAGCCTTGGTTTGGCAATCTGTCTGTATGTCATACTTTTTTATTCGGTACCGTTCATTGCCCATTTTTACGATAATGCCCTCCTTATACCCGTATTAAGAGTGTTAAGCCTCAACTTGCTTTTCAATTCTTTTAATGCTGTCCAGCGAGCCTATATATCCAAACACATGTTGTTCAACAAACTGTTCTATTGCAATCTTGGTGCAACAATTGCTTCTGGCACAACAGGCATTGTCATGGCTTACAATGGATTTGGAGTATGGGCTTTAGTTGGACAACAGGTGATTGGGCAGATAATGCTTACCATGATTATGTGGTTTACAATTAAGTGGCGTCCTCTTTTCATGTTTTCTCCTACACGTTTCTATGCACTTTTCGACTATGGCTGGAAAATTTTCCTATCGAACATGATTATCACCATTTATGAGAACATCAGAAGTCTTATTATCGGCAAGATATACCAACCTGCAACATTGGCATATTTCGATCGAGGGCGTCAATTCCCCAGTCTCATCATGTCAAACGTGAATACCTCCCTGCAAACGATACTATTGCCTACTTTTACAGATATTCAAGACGAAAGGAAGCGGGTCAAGCAATTGATGAAAAGAACTATCGAGTTGACCAACTTTATCATTCTCCCGTTATTGACAGGATTGCTTGTGATGGCAGAGCCATTAGTCCGACTGATATTGACCGATGTGTGGTTAGAGGCAGTGCCATTTTTACGGATATTCTGTATAGCCTTCATGACGATGCCCATTCAAAGTTCAAATATGAGTGCCATAAAAGCCCTTGGACATAGCGACATTACCCTAAAAACAGAAATCATAAAAAAGATTCTGGAAACAATCATCTTAATTGTAAGTTTCTGCATCAATATCTATGCCGTTGCCTGGGGAATAGTCGTCTACAATTTCATTTGCATTGCTATCAATCTCTATCCATGTAAAAAATTACTCAATTATGGCGTCATGGAGCAAATTCGTGACACTGCTCCTTACGCATTGCTTTCGGCTATTATGGGTTTTTCTATTTATAGTTTATCGCTTTTGAATTGTCCACTTGTATGGCTGTTGGTACTACAATCAGTCTCGGGCCTAACCATATATATATTATTAAATGCCCTGACCAAGACCAATTGCTATATTTATACAAGAAATATTATTTCCGAAAAGTTCCTCAAAAAAAACAGACTCCTATGAAACGTATCATGCTTATATTCGGCACACGCCCAGAAGCCATAAAAATGGCTCCGTTGGTAAAAGAATTCCAAAAGCATCCTAATGTTTTTGAAACTACCGTATGTGTGACAGGCCAACACAGGGAGATGCTTGATCAAGTGCTCAACATATTCGACATCAAGCCCGACTACGACCTGAACATTATGAAACCAGGCCAGAATTTATATGACGTTACCAGCGGTGTACTTCTCGGTATGCATGATGTCTTTACGCAATATCGCCCAGATATAGTGCTCGTCCATGGCGACACAACCACTTCGACAGCCGCAGCTCTGGCAGCTTTCTATCAGCAAATACCCGTGGGGCATGTAGAGGCAGGTCTTCGCACCCACAACATCTATAGTCCCTGGCCAGAAGAAATGAACAGACAAATTACAGGACGTATCGCTTCCTACAACTTCGCCCCAACGATTCTTTCTGAACAGAACCTGAAAAGTGAACGTGTTCACGGTCAAATCATCGTCACGGGTAATACCGTCATTGATGCACTTCACATGGTAGTAAACCGTCTGAAGAATGACCAAACCCTTGCCAACGAACAAGAAAATGTTCTAAAAAAAGCAGGCTATGATATAAAACGCCTTGCAACAGGTCGCCGTTTAGTACTTATCACGGGACACCGTCGCGAAAATTTCGGGCAGGGTTTCATCAATATGGTTACAGCCATCAAGAATCTCACTATCAAATACCCTGATGTGGATTTTATCTATCCCATGCACTTAAACCCCAATGTACGCAAGCCCATTCACGAAGTTTTTGGGAATGATTTTGGACATCTTGACAATATGTTTTTCATTGAACCGCTCCAATATCTGGAATTTGTGTATCTGATGGAGAAATCTTTCATCGTTTTGACCGATAGCGGTGGTATTCAGGAAGAGGCTCCCGGACTGGGTAAACCGGTACTGGTGATGCGCGATACCACCGAGCGCCCAGAAGCGTTGGAAAGCGGTACCGTACATTTAGTCGGTACCAATCATGACTTGATAGTCAACGAAGTCAGTACACTCCTTGACAATCCCGATGCTTATATGCAAATGAGCCATGCCGTAAATCCTTACGGTGACGGCAAGGCTTGTGAACGCATTGTGAATGCACTCATAAATTCCTAATCATGATGCGAGCTCACATCCTTTATATCAACTTCCTGAAACCAGATGGCGAAGGCATATCGATCGGGGGCGTACAGACCTATATCTCAAACCTCATTCCCGTCCTAAAAGATGCCGGCTATGCTACCGTCACAATTTACCAGCGAGCAACGAAAAAGTTCCATAAAGTATTTGATGACTATGACGTATATGGCATTGTCCATCCTGACACATACGGTCCAAAGGTGAGCAAAGCCTTGCTTGACAAAGCCCTTACCCAGATAGACATGGATCATGATCTACTGCTCTACGGGTGCGAAACCGTCATTTACCGAAAAGTTCCTTGTCGCACCATAGCCATTCAACATGGCATTTCGTGGGATATTGCCCATGACGTCTGTTCCCAACAACGGTATATTCGGCATTACATAGGCAAGTGCTGGATGGCATGGAAAACAATCCAACGTATCAATAAGGTAGACCAATTGGTATGTGTGGATCATAATTTCGTAAACTGGCATCGAGCTATTAGTCCGTATGCCAAAACCAAACATATTGTAATTCCAAATTTTTCCGCTCTTCCTCCACAACTATTTCATAAGTCTAACGACGATATACAGATTATTTTTGCCAGACGTTTCTTCCCACATCGTGGTACTCGTTTGTTTGCCGATGTTGCCCAAAGGCTAATAAAAACTCATCCCCATATTAACATTACCATTGCTGGCTCGGGACCAGACGAAGCATATATGCGTAAGAAACTGGAATCATTTGACAACGTAAAGTTTACGACTTACAAAAGTCAAGACAGTTTAAAGATTCATGCAGACAAAGACATCGCCGTCATACCTACACTTGGTTCTGAAGGTACATCCTTGTCATTGCTGGAAGCTATGGCCTCAGGGTGTGCCGTAGTATGTACCAATGTTGGTGGCATGACCAACATCATACTTGACGGATACAATGGGTTAATAGTAAATCCTGATGAAAATGCACTTTACGATGCTCTCCATAAATTAATTGAAGATACATCGCTGCGCAATACGCTACAATCACGTGCGTATGATATTGTCAAGAACGCATTCTCATTGACAATCTGGCAAGAAAAATGGAGCAAGGTTCTTAAAGAAGGAAACCATACAAACCATACTATTCCTATATTGTAAACCACCATGATTATCTATTCCATCATCATACCTCATCATAATATTCCCAATTTGCTGCGACGTTGTCTGGCATCAATTCCTCGTCGGAAGGACACCGAGGTCATTGTGGTAGACGATGCCAGCGATGCGCATTTTGCTGATGAGTTGGAAGCTGTCATGGCTGCCCATCCAGATGTCTGCCTTTTAAAACACGAACAATGTATAGGTGGCGGAGGGGCAAGAAACACTGGATTGGCCCACGCCATAGGCCGATATGTCATCTTTGCCGATGCAGATGATTTCTTCAACGACTGTTTTGCAGAAGCGCTTGAGGATTATTACCAATCTGATGACGATATTATTTTCTTCAAAGGCAATTCCATAGATACCAATACCATGATACCAGCCAACAGAGCAGACCACTTAAATCGTTTTGTGGATGATTATCAGAGCGGAAAGGATGCCAACGGAGAACAATTGCGTTATATCTTTGGAGAACCATGGGCACGCATGACAAGACGAGCAATGATTGAGCAGCATCATATCAGATTTGAAGAAACCTTTATTCACAATGACTCAGCCTTTGGCTATCTCACAGGATTTCATGCTCAAAGCATCCGTGCTGACAATAGAGCCATCTATTGCGTTACCGTACGTCAAGGTTCTGTTTCAAGAATAGATAGTTTAGACCGCATACTGACACGTATCAATGTCTTTGGACGAGCTGAACAATTTCTGTCATTGCATCATGTCAAGACCATACCCACCGCTCACTACGAACAACTGGTGAGGCTATTGGTTCATGGCCGACTGAATGTATATGGTCAATGCATCAATGTATTACGACGACAGGGATTTTCACTCATTCATATTATAAACAAGACCATTGTAGAATTCTTCTGCATCATGAAGAACAAACTGACTACATAAACCAAATATGCTATGAAACTACTGACTATTTCCATTGCAGGCTACAACATTGAAAGTTATATCCACCAAACGCTTGATTCGCTCATCTGTCGGCATATTGACCAACTGGAGATATTTGTGGTTGACGATGGTGGCAATGACCACACGTTAGAAATTGCGCAATCCTATGCAAAAAAATATCCCAACAGTATCATTCCTGTTCACAAGGAAAATGGCGGTTGGGGTTCCACGGTCAATTATTCCATCAGTCATGCCACAGGCAAATATTTCAAACTACTTGACGGTGATGATTTTTTCGACACAGCCTCATTGGATGGTTTGCTTGAGCATCTGGAAGCAATCGATTCAGATGTTATCTATACGCCTTATACTCAGTATGACGATGAGGCTAAGAAAAACGTAAAAGATTTCGATATATCTTCCAACTACGAATTATATACAACGTATAACCTCTATAAAATCAACCCCAAATTTGGCTTGGACATGCATGCAGTTATGTTCAAGACCTCTATTCTAAAAAACAATCAAGTGCGCATTACAGAGAAATGCTTCTATACCGACAATGAATATCGCACAAAAGGACTGGCCTATTCTCAGACCATCCTTTTCACAAACCTTTCCCTATACCGTTATCGAATAGGTCGTGAGGGACAGAGTGTAGACCTCACGGGGCTAAAAAAACATTATAAGGATAGTATTCAGGCAGCAAAAGCACTCATAACATTCCACCAATCACTTCATTCCCATATTCCACCATACATTAATGAATGTGTGAAGAATGGAGTCAGATTTGCCTTTTGGACACTCATTGTCCTTGACTTGAAAGACGAGTTTTGTGCATTCAACAAATATACACAACAAGCCGGTACACCTTACTATGAGGCAGGCGACATCATTGTGAGTCTATTGAGAACATTGCATTTCAATATCTTCTCTCCGATAGCATTTCTCACAAAAATGAAATATACTATAGCGGTAAAAGTAAAAAGATTATTGT
>CAMWKM010000132.1 GCA_947174835.1 uncultured Prevotella sp. | reverse complement strand
AAAAGTGACGTTATGACGTTATAAAACAATATTTTTTCTTGGAAAAATGTTTTTTTGTATCTTTGTACAAGATCCAATAAATAAACTTTAAAAAGTATTACTATATGGTTTACGCTGTCTAAGTATGATATTAAGGAGGTCTAACTATATGGTTTGTGAATCGCTTTCTTGTAAATTTTCTCCAAAGTTATTGCGCATTTCAAAAATAAGTTGTATTTTTGCAACCGCAGACCGATTTGCAGAAGCCCCGGTCAAGGGTCAAGTGAGGAGGGATGTAGTAAACATAAAAAAGAAAGCGTTTATCCGCGCTGATTCTTGACGCCCTGAAATTCTCGCAAAGTTTCAAGTCTATGTCAAGGATGTAGCAACGGTAGATGCCCGTGGTATGCAATATCTTGCATTCGGCATGATGTCTCGTGAGAGACATAGCCGGGTGTATTGTTTGCATATACAAGCGTGGGCTTCTGCGTTGCCGTCCGACATAGACAAGGCAATGCGAGAAGCCTCAGAGCGTAGGACGGTAACAGGTACAGATTCCTACGCTTTCCCATTTAAAATAACTGCCAACGAGGGGATGACCGCGGCACCGTAACATCAATATGCGCAAGCTAATTACACTTGTTCTTCTTCTGTTGGCCGTCGTTATCCATGCCCAACAGATCACCCCCGATGAGGCTGCGGCCATAGCATCGGAATTCCTCAGTTCGTCATCGCCACAACCCGCCGCGACAAAGCACGTAGGCATAAGACGTGCCAAAGCAAAGTCGGATGCTGACAATGATTTGTCACGCCCCTATTATGTCTTCAATGGCGATGACAACCAAGGCTTTGTAATAGTCTCTGGCGATAAACGCGCAAAAAAGATTCTCGGCTACTCTGACACTGGCACCTTCGATTTCAACAACTTACCACCACAACTTGCAGCCATGCTCGAACAATATGCCGAACAGATAAATTCGCTCCCAGAATCGGCTGCAACTGACCCATCATGGAGTACTCCAACCCGAGCCGCCTCCGCTGGTGAGGGTAAGCTCCTTGAAACTGCAAACTGGGGACAAGGCTATCCTTATAATCTGCAATGCCCTGAAGTGGAGGGACAGAAATGTCTTACTGGCTGTGTTGCAACAGCAATGGCTATCGTCATGAAATATAATAACTGGCCTGCTAAAGGACGTGGTTCTCATAAATATAATGTTAATCCTCTCGGTGAAATAAAACTTGATGAATGCAATTATGAGAATATAGATTTTGATTATAATGTGATGGACAAAGAGAACGATTCGGAAATCTCAAAACTTATGAGAACTGCGGGCCATTCAGTAAATATGACATATGGTGTAAAAGAGAGTGGTACATATATATGGGTCGCTCCTAATGCGTTAAGACGTTTCTTTAGATATTCACCAGAATGTCAATATATAGAGAAATCACATTTTACCGACAGCGAATGGACTGATATGATTGCGAACCAAATTGATGCTGGTCATCCTATCATTTATTCCGGATTTACAGACCAAAAAGAAGGACATGCTTTTGTAATTGATGGATATGACAATGATTTATATCATATCAATTGGGGATGGAATGGTTCGTTTAACGGATATTTTGCCCTTTCACCAACAAATGACCACTATATTCCAGAATATAATGAACGACAAGGTATGGTGATAAACATTGTACCGGACTATTCCGATAAGCAGTATTCTCCCTGTTGGATTGATTATGGATATTTGTGGAGAGAAAACGACAGTGACCCACTGGTATTTGTAAATCCCGGCACATGCGTATATCCTGCTGTTTTTGAAAAAGGCAAACAGTTTGATTTCTTCTCAAAAACAATCAATGTTCCTGTTGATTATCCTTGTTCTTTTGGTCTCGCTGTGATTGATGAGAATGAGAACATTAAAACAATTATTCCGGCTTTTATGACTATAGAAGAAGGTACATATTGTCTTTTTTGCGGCATTAATTATACTTGGAATGGCGTTACACTGAGCAATATAATCAGCATTCCAGACGACTTGCCTGAGAACTACACTCTTCAGGTTGCATCAAAAAAAGAAGGCTCAGACAAATGGGAATTGATTTTGGGTACAATGGAAGCTCCGTCAAAATGTCGTTTTGATGGGAGCGAGAATTCTATAAGCAATATAAATTATTCATTCAATAATGTTGACGGTTCATTTGGAAACCCCGACAATGATGAGTCTAAGTTTGTATATTCGGTTAATAAAGTCGACCCGAGTAAATCTATTTTAGGTAGTGGCTATTGGGGAACATACAAAGCCAATAATGGTATTGCCAATTTATATCTAAATGGGAAGTGGGTCAGTAATACTGACGACGTCTATCGCACAAGTATTCAATTCACCACTTTGTCAGACCATTATGACATAATGGTGGATTATATTGATAATAATGACTTGAAAGATATTAGTGTGGAGAATGTCAGTGCAGGAAACATTAAAGACATCTTAAAAGACTGTAAAAAAATCCGCAGTCTTACCATCAAAGGTACTCTTAATGCGGAGGACTTGGCTTATATTACGGAAAACTGTATCAGTCTTCAGCATTTGGACCTCTCAGAGGTGACAATTTCATCTTTTATTGATGAGCATCACAATGAATATGAAGCTAACAAATTCCCTACAGATATTTATCGGCCAGTAAAGTCTGTGGACGCTACGGATAATATATGGAATGTGAAATCATTGAAACTTCCTAATTCAATGAAAGGATGGAATGGCGATGCATTTGCACTCGGAGGGCGGAATATGGTTGCTCTCTCTATGCCCGTAAACCATACTTCAGAATTTCCTGAATACTATATCTGTGGTGGTAGTAGTTTGGGTGACAAATCATATCAATTTGTGAATTGTCTGATAGACAATGCCAGTGACCCTGTTTCCAATGTAATATTCCCCGATTATGTGAATAAATATGGACACCTGTTTGTACCTCATGGCATGACTGAAAAATTCCGAGCAGCACCAGGTTGGGGCGATTTCAAATATATCACTGAAGTCGACAAACCATTTGTGGGAAATATTGTTGAAAAAGAAGGTGCACAATACATCCTGCTTTCTGATTGCGCTGTTTTATTGTGTGCTCCGTTTGATTGTTTTCATAAACACTTTGCTATGGCAAACGAGATAACATATAATAATGAGACTTATCCTGTTAAGTATATGGCCTCTCAATCACTATTAGCAAGGGATATACGTCATATTGAGTTTCCTGAATATTTTGAAACACTTGACCTGAATTTTATTTTTGGTTCCACATCCATTACTTTGAATAAGAATCTTAAACAGATTGTTCCTCAAGAAAGTCCATTCCGTGTTGGAGAAATACTTTGTTTAAGAAACGATGAAATGCTGGATTTGTCAATGCTGGATTCGTATGTAGCCTTTACAGAAAAATTGACTCCTAACTTTTCTACCTCCAATAGCGTTACGAGGTTGTACGTCCCTGGAGCTGCTATTCAAAATTACGAATCATCACTCAAAAATGTTTCCAATATAAATGAAATGTGGTCATACCAAATCAATAAAAAATATAATGTGTTAAAGATTGAATCACTTTGTCCAGAAGTGGAGATTAACAGAATTATACTTAACGGTAGTCCTGTTAATCCTTTTTCAGGTAAATATGAATTTGAATCTATTTCTAATTTAGACGTTGTTGTGGAGTACACTGTTAATGGTGTTCAGAGCATGACAACCCATTACACTCCGGAGTTTAATACGTCATTGCCTAATTCTGATTTAGGTTTAGTTTCGGAAATTAACTTAAATGAAACGTCATTGGAACTTTTCGTGGGGCAATATGCAAAACTTGTTGCAACGGTTCTTCCTGAAACCACTACCGACAAGACGGTCACGTGGAGTTCTTCAGATGAAACCATTGCTACAGTCGATGCAGAAGGAAAAGTTATTGCCCTTGCTGTTGGTGAAGCAATTATCACTGCCACTGTCGCTGATGGATCTGGCGTTTCGGCAAGCTGTCAGGTGACAGTCATCATGCCTGACCTTGGTGACTCTAATGCAAACGGTACGGTGAACATAGCCGATGCGGTAAATACGGCGAATTATGCCGTTGGCAATGAGGTGGAGAACTTCTGCTTTGAGGCTGCCGACGTGAATGCCGACGGTGAGGTGACGGTGGCCGATGCCTCCGGAACCGTTACGATCATCCTTGTCCAGCCCGTGCAGGAAAGCAGACAAAGGGCATACTCCTTACCTGCAACTTCCTCCGATGAAGTGGACTGCCTGAGAGTTGCCGACTATTCTGCCACTATAGGCGAGACGGCTACAGTAGGTATCAGTTTTGACAACAGCATCGATTACGTGGCATTGCAGGCTGACATCATCCTGCCTGAAGGACTGACCCTGCAATCCGTTGCTGGTAGCATCCGCGCAACAGGACACATCTTGACGACCAGAGAGATAGACAGCCGCAGGGTGCGTGTGGTATTGTTCGACCTCGGCAATTCTGCTTTTGTCGATAGCCGTGAGTCACTGATCGAACTGAAAGTAAGGGTTGATAGCGACAATGCTGGCGATATTGTTATTGAGAATATCATTGCCTCGGATGTCGCGGCAAATGAATACAGGCTTGCTTCCACTGGCGGACATAACAACACGATAACTAAAACAGAGGGAGTGGCCTCCAAGACCATCCAGATTGAGGCTACAAGCGGGGCTATCAACGTATATAACGCTACAGGCTCTACGGTGGCAGTCTATGGCGTTGACGGCCGTGTGTTAACACGCTTTGTGGCGAAGAACGAGGCAGAGCACTATCAGACCACTCCGGGTATCTATATTGTTTCTGTTGGAAGCCGTATGGTAAAAGTAGTGGTAAAGTAAATCCTATAACAAAAGAAAAACAAGCATGAAGACATTTAAGATAAAGTATATGCTGATGTTGCTGACATTGCTTTTCGGAGTTATGCCAGCAGCATCGGCAGCCGACCGCTTTTATGCAGAGGCGGCCAGTATAAAGCCGGGTGAGACCAAACAGCTGTCGTTCATTCTGGAGAACTCTCAGGAGTTCTTCGGATTTCAGGCCGACATAGAACTTCCTACCGGCCTGACATTCGTGACCTCCGATGGCAAGGCTAATATTAGTCTGTCATCACGTGCTGAGGGAGGCTCCTATAATATGGTGAGCAACCTACTCTCCGAAAACAAGGTAAGACTGGGTGCCTTTTCGGCATCGCATACAGCCTTCAGCGGTAATGACGGTGTGCTGCTCTACGCTATGGTATCTGCCAGTGAGGACTTTCCCGGTGGCACAGTGTCACTGACTAATGTACGCTTTACAAATAGTGAAGACCAAGATGTAAAACTGCCAGACTCATCGACAGAAATACTCGTATATACTCTGGCCGAGACCATTACGCTCAGTCAGACGAGTGCAGAGCTTAAGGTCGGTGAGAGTGTTACCCTCACTGCGATTGTACTCCCTGAAACCACTACAGACAAGGCAGTCACATGGAGTTCTTCAGATGAAACCATTGCCACGGTTGACGCAGAAGGAAAAGTTACTGCCCTTGCTATTGGCGAGACAACCATTACCGCCATCTGTGGGAGCGTGAGTGCCACCTGTGCCGTAAGTGTCGTTGCCACTCCTGCCGAGAGCATCACGCTCAGTCAGACGAGTGCACAGCTAAAGGCCGGTGAGAGTGTCACCCTCACTGCAACGGTTCTCCCTGAGACCACGACCGACAAGACGGTCACATGGAGTTCTTCAGATGAGACGATCGCCACGGTTGATGCAGAAGGAAAAGTTACTGCAATTACCGTAGGCACTGCTACCATTACCGCCACCTGCGGAAGTGTGCGTGCCGCCTGTACCGTAAGTGTTGTTGCCACTCCTGCCGAGAGCATCACGCTCAGTCAAACGAGTGCAGAGCTTAAGGCTGGTGAGAGTGTTATCCTTACTGCGACTGTACTCCCTGAAACCGCTACCGACAAGACGGTCACATGGAGTTCGTCAGACGAGAAAGTTGCCACGGTGGATAAGGATGGCAAGGTCACTGCAATTGCCGTAGGCACTGCCACCATCACCGCCACTTGTGGAAGCGTGCGTGCCACCTGTACCGTAAGTGTCGTTGCTACTTCTGCCGAGAGCATCACGCTCAGTCAGACGAGTGC
>CAMWKM010000131.1 GCA_947174835.1 uncultured Prevotella sp. | reverse complement strand
TACCCGGACTCGAACCAGGAAAGGCAGGACCAGAATCTGCAGTGTTACCATTACACCATACCCCAATATCTTTGCATTCCAGATGTCTTTTCTGATTTGCGGGTGCAAAGGTACGATTTTTTCTCGAACTGCCAAAACTTTTCGCAACTTTTTTATAAAAATCCTCAAAAAAAGACCCATCATGCAACCTAATCGGATAAAAAGCACTATCTTTGCAGACTGAAAAGATATATACCTATTTAAAATAAATGGAACAAACAGAAGCACTTATCAAAAGCATTGTAAAAGGAATACAAGAGAAGAAGGGAAGTCAAATTGTCATTGCTGACCTGAGTGGTATTGATGGCGCAATCTGCCGTAACTTCGTAGTCTGCCAAGGCAACTCGCCCACCCAAGTAGAGGCTATTGCCGATTCAATTAGAGATGTGGCCAGAGAGGAACAGCACGAAAAGCCAGTTCGCGTAGTAGGTTTAGAGAATGCCCAATGGGTGGTCATGGACTATACTGACGTGATGGTACACGTCTTCCTACCTGACGTGAGGGTCTACTATGGTTTAGAGCACTTGTGGGAAGATGCTCCACTGACTCAAATCCCCGATTTGGATTGATACTCAGCGTAAAAACAGGCATTGACTGAAAATAAAGAATATATGGAACAGAAACAGAATAACCAACCAAAGATGCCGAAGTTCAATATGAACTGGCTCTATATCATCGCCATCGGTGCACTGGCCTACTTTTATTTCACCGGAGGCTCATTAGGCATCCAAGGAGGAGAGGGCACACCTACCGATGCGTCATATACAGAGTTTAAGAAATACATGTCCGACGGCTATGTGTCACGCATCATTGCCAACAAGAGCAATAACACATTGAAGATGTATATCAAGAAAGACAGCGTAACGGCAGTCTTTCCCGATAAGACTCCCCAGACAGGTACCACACCTTTCCTGAATGTAGAGTTCGGTAGCATTGACCGTCTGGAACAGGTGGTTGACAGTGCCCGTGCTCATGGACAGTTCCAAGGTTCGTTGACCTACGAACGCGAACAGAATAGTGGTATCTTGAGTTTTATCATCTCAAGCATCCTGCCCATTCTGTTTTTCGTTGCCATCTGGATGTTTTTCATCCGTCGCATGAGCGGAGGCGGTGGTATGAACAGCGGCATATTCAATGTAGGAAAGTCAAAGGCCAAAATGTACGAAAAGGGCAGCGACTTAGACATCACGTTCAAGGATGTGGCCGGTCAGGCCGGTGCCAAACAGGAGATACAAGAAATTGTGGAGTTTCTGAAGAATCCACAGAAATATACGGATCTGGGAGGAAAGATTCCTAAGGGAGCTCTGCTCGTAGGTCCTCCAGGCACTGGTAAGACACTGCTGGCTAAGGCGGTGGCCGGTGAGGCCGGTGTACCTTTCTTCTCAATGTCGGGTTCTGACTTCGTGGAGATGTTCGTCGGTGTTGGTGCCAGTCGTGTACGCGACCTTTTCCAACAGGCAAAGGCGAAGGCACCTTGTATCATCTTTATTGATGAGATCGATGCCGTAGGCCGTGCCCGTTCGAAAAATCCTGCTATGGGTGGCAACGACGAGCGCGAAAACACATTGAATGCTTTGCTCACCGAGATGGACGGCTTCGGCACCAATAGTGGTGTCATCATATTGGCAGCCACCAACCGTGTAGATATACTTGATTCGGCCCTGCTGCGTGCAGGCCGCTTCGACCGTCAGATACATGTTGACTTGCCCGACCTGAACGAACGCAAGGAGATTTTCATGGTTCACCTGAGGCCTTTGAAACTCGACGATTCCGTCGATGTGGACTTCTTGGCTCGCCAGACACCTGGTTTTTCCGGTGCTGACATAGCCAATGTGTGCAACGAGGCAGCCCTGATTGCCGCTCGCCATGACAGACCTACCGTAGGCAAACAGGACTTTTTGGATGCCGTCGACCGTATCATCGGTGGTCTGGAGAAGAAAACGAAGGTGATGACGGCTGCCGAGAAACGCTCTATCGCCATCCACGAAGCCGGCCATGCCACTATCTCGTGGTTCACGGAATTTGCCAATCCGCTGGTCAAGGTATCAATCGTACCGCGTGGCCAAGCTCTGGGTGCCGCCTGGTACCTGCCAGAAGAGCGCGTACTACAGACCAAGGAGGCCATGCTTGACGAGATGTGCTCGTTGCTGGGTGGCCGTGCTGCCGAAGAACTTTTCGCCGGCCACATCTCCACAGGTGCCATGAATGATTTGGAGCGCACCACTAAACAGGCCTACGGCATGATTGCCTATGCCGGCATGAGCGAAAAACTGCCCAACCTGTGCTACTACAACAATGCAGAATATCAGTTCCAGCGTCCTTATTCCGAGACCACGGCCAAGACCATCGACGACGAAGTGCTGAGGATTATCAACGAACAATATGAGCGAGCCAAGCAGATACTGACCGAACACGCCGACGGCCACGCACAGCTGGCACAGTTGCTGGTAGAGCGCGAAGTCATCTTTGCTGAAGACGTAGAGAAGATTTTCGGCAAGCGTCCTTGGACCAGCCGTGCCGAGGAACTTCTGGAAGCCCAGATGCGCGAGGAAGCAGAACGTATGGCAGAGGAGCGAGCCAAGGAATTGGAAGCAAAAGAAAAGAAGAAAGAAGAGCAAGAAGCATGAAAAACTTCATCATACGTACCATTACCGGTGTACTTTTCGTGACCGCTGTCGTTGTGAGTTTTCTGGATCCCATCGCTATGGTGTTCCTATTTGCACTCGTCACGGGTCTAACCATCCGAGAGTTCTGCGGATTGGTCAACGAACGGCCAACAGTGCAGATCAACCAGTTCATCTCCACCGTAGCAGGTATCTATCTGTTTTTGGCTATGGCCGGACACTGTAGCGGATGGGTGACTTCCGATACGGTGTTCATTCCCTACCTGATCACTATTATCTACCTGCTCGTAGCCGAACTCTACCTACAGGGAAAGGATCCCATCAACAATTGGGCCTATACCATGTTGGCACAGCTATACATCGCCCTACCCTTTTCAACGATCAACGTACTGGCCTTCCCACAGACCGGTCAATATTCGTTCGTGCTGCCCCTTTCCATATTCGTTTTTCTCTGGATGAACGATACGGGTGCTTACTGTGTAGGATCGCTGCTGGGCCGTCATAAACTGTTCCCGCGCGTCTCGCCCGGTAAGAGTTGGGAGGGTAGTATCGGTGGAGGCGTGCTTGTCGTGGGCATTGCCGTACTCATTTGGTACTTACTAAAGCAGTATGCCACTGAAGCCTCGAACCTCAGCGTATGGCATTGGGCCGGACTGGGACTGACCGTTGTTGTCTTTGGCACTTGGGGCGATTTGGTGGAGAGCCTCTTTAAACGTACCTTGGGCATCAAGGACAGCGGCCATATTCTACCCGGACATGGCGGTATGCTCGACCGTTTCGACTCGTCGCTATTGGCTATTCCCGCAGCCGTCGTCTATCTGTTTACGATTTCCCTAATATAAAATAAACGATTAACAGAAACAGGATGTACACATGTACATTCTGTTTCTGTTTCACTCCATCGGAAAAAGTCCGTAAAGTTTGGCATCTATCATATCAGTCACTTCCTTAAAATGATCAGGATACTCACCAAACTTACAGCGGTCACCGTCAATAATAATCAACTGTCCCTTATAACTCTCTATCCATGTCTCGTAACGGCGACTCAACCCCTCCAGATAGTCCAGCCGTATGGTCTGCTCATACTCGCGGCCACGTTTCTGAATTTGTGCCACCAATGTGGGAATACTGGAACGGATATAGACCATTAGGTCAGGCAGTTTCACCAGCGACATCATCAGGTCAAACAAATCCTTATAGTTGTCGAAATCGCGGTCGCTCATCATCCCCTGCCCATGCAGATTGGGCGCAAAGATACATGCATCCTCAAAAATCGTGCGGTCCTGAATGATCGTTTCCTTCGATTTGGCAATCTCCACCACCTCATGGAAGCGTTTATTGAGGAAATAGATTTGCAAATTGAATGACCACCGCTTCATGTCGGCATAGAAATCCGCCAAATAGGGATTATTGTCTACGGGTTCAAATCTCGGTGTCCATCCGTAACGATGGGCCAGCATCTTGGTAAGTGTGGTCTTGCCACTGCCAATATTTCCTGCTACAGCAATATGCATATTCGTTCTGTTTTTTATCTATTCCGGAAAGAGGCCGAAAAGTGCGCGGTCTATACGATCCACAATTAATGAAAAATCCTTGGAATTGTTCTGGAAATCAAGATCATCCTTCTCAATGACCATCACGCGGCCTTTGTACATCTTATATATAAACTCATCATAACGGCGGTTCAGGTTTTCCAGATATTCCAGTTGCATAGTCTGTTCATAGTCACGGCCACGCTTCTGGATGTTACCCACAAGATGAGGCACTGAAGCTTTCAGGTAGATCATCAAGTCGGGCAGACGCACCACCGACATCATCTGCTCGAAGAGTTCCATATAAGTATCATAGTCACGGGCAGAAAGATTACCCATCGCCCTGTTATTCTGCATGAACACATAGACACCCTCGAAGATCGAGCGGTCCTGCACGATGACATGGTCAGACTGCGCAATGTCAAGCAAGACCCGGAAGCGTTCCTTCAGGAAGTACACTTCCAAATTAAACGACCACCGCTGTATGTCACGATAGTAGTCTTCCAAGTAGGGATTATGGTCAACAGCCTCAAAACGAGCTTCCCAGCCATAGTGCCTGGCCAGCATTCGTGTCAGCGTCGTCTTTCCACTGCCAATATTTCCTGCAATAGCAATGTGCATACCTTTTTTCGTTTCTGTCCGCAAAGTTACAAAGTTTTTTTGAAACAGCCAAGGAAATCCACACATCAACATCTTTTTTCTAAACCATAAACGAACAGAATGGTTCCAGTTTTTAATCTACAGTTAAAAAATTCGCATAATATTATCTTAATTGAAAATAAATTATTATATTTGCAAACTAAGACTTTAATTGAAGATTCAGCCTCGTCGAATGATAGATTTTGAACAATACATAAAACAGAACGAACCGGATAAACAAGAGCGGGCATACACATGGCAGACAGCAATCGGACTTCAAGCAGTAGATGGACTGAAAACCTCAGATTATCTAAAAAATACGGCATACAAGCATATTGAGGGAGATATCACGATTGACGAAGTTTGTGAATTGATAAAAAGTTATTATCAGTCGAAAGACAATCGTGAGGCAAATGATGATGACAAGCATGAGGCGGATATTGTTGCCGCAAATATAACAAAGATCTTATCAACACGTACTTTGGACTTCAGCACCAAAGGATATTTGTCTTTACACCGGAGAATATTTGAAGGAGTATTCAAATTTGCCGGTAACATACGTAATTATGATATAACAAAAAAAGAATGGGTATTGGACGGAGATACCGTAAACTATCTTAATTGGGAGGATTTACGTCGTGCAATAGATTACGACATAGAGCAGGAACGTAATTTCAGTTATGCGAGACTGTCCTCTGACGAAATTATAAAACATATAACCCGTTTCGTTTCTAATCTCTGGCAGATACATGCGTTTGGCGAGGGAAATACCCGCGCAACAGCAGTGTTTACTATTCAGTATTTGCGTTCCATCGGGTTTGATGTGAGCAATAATCTTTTTGCCGATCACTCCTGGTATTTTCGCAATGCTTTAGTACGTGCCAATTACAAGAATGTTCAGAAAGGAATTAACTATACACCCATATATTTAGAGCGATTCTTTCGCAACCTATTGTTGGGTGATCGCTGGGATCTCCGTAATAGGTATCTTCATATCAACGCATCTGAAAAATGGAGCGAACAACCAAACCTTGCCAATACTAATATAGGACAAGCACAGGACAAGCACAGGACAAGCACAGGACAAGCACAAAATGTTGTTTACATTGTTAGCCCTAATATCGAACGTTTAGTTCTGACCATTGGAAAAAATCAATGGTCTACAAAGACTATGATGGAGCAGATGCATCTGAAAGGAAGAGATAATTTCTTAAACTTATATCTCAATCCAGCGATAGATTCCGGATTCATAACCCTGTTATATCCGGACAAGCCCCGTCATTCGCGTCAAAAGTATTTTTTAACCGCCAAAGGACTTGCTTTGTTAAATGCCTTTTTAGGGGGCAAAAGATAATCAAATGGGGGGTGTAATAAAATTGATTATCAAATGGTTTGAAAA
>CAMWKM010000130.1 GCA_947174835.1 uncultured Prevotella sp. | reverse complement strand
CGCCCGACCCCTACGTCCCGAACGTAGTGCGCTACCAACTGCGCTACATCCCGATTGCCCGTAAGCGGGTGCAAAGGTACTACTTTTTTCTGAGATTCTGCAAGTTTTTTCTTGAAAATTTGCAAGGTTGACGAAAAAGTGTTACCTTTGCAAACACAAAACACACATTTGGTGCCTTAGCTCAGTTGGTAGAGCATCGGACTGAAAATCCGTGTGTCCCCGGTTCGATTCCTGGAGGTACCACTAAAGAAACGCTAATCTTTCTGGAAAGGGAGGTTGGCGTTTTCAATAAGAGCTAATCATTTACTGAAACATGAAGTATCTGAAACATTTCATCCTGACGTTTATGTTGTTTGTCGTCTCGTATGCACAATCTCGGGTCATTGTGGTTGAGGCCGGCAATGCGGAGAGTCTGCTACAGGCCATTGAACAGGCTAATCAACAGAATGCTGCACCGGGTGCAAAGCGCATTTATGTGCTGGTTCCCAGCGGCTACTATGATCTGGGAGAGACAGTTCTGACAACCATATCGGGCTATAATATCAGTTTGGTGGGGCAAGGCGTTGAGCAGACGGTCATTCGCAATGCTCCTCCCACGGAGAAGGAAGGCATAGGTACTACGGCTACCATCCTGAATCTGGGAACTGGTACCTATCTGCAGGACCTGACACTGAGAAACGATCTGTCCTATTATGAGACGGAAGCCGCCGGGCGGGCAGTCTGTTTGCAGGACAAGGGCACACATACTATTTGTAAGCGCGTCAGGATGTTGTCGTATCAGGATACCTATTACTCATGGTCGGAAGACGCTCAGCATTTCATGGACGATACGGAGATTCATGGAACAGTGGATTTTATATGTGGAGCCAGCGACGTCTATTTCCGTCATTGTACCATCGTGACCGAACCTCGGAATTTGGATGGGAAAGGACTTGATGTCATTGTGGCTCCCCGCACGTCGGAGACGCCTTGGGGCTTCGTGTTTGATGGTTGTACTATCCGCTGCGTCGAGTCTGACTTCCACTATGCCCGTGGGTGGCATACTGCTCCGCATTGTGTGTGGCTGAACACAACACTTCTTTCGCCGGAGAAATTGCAGGAGCCGCGTTTTGATCCTCAGGGTATGCGTACGGTAAATAGTTACTTCAAGGAATACAACACGATGGATAGTGAGGGGCGTAACATTACTCCTGCGTCTAATGTGGTGACCTTTGTCTGTAAGGGAGAAATGAATACCATAGAGACAGTCATGAAGCCAGAGGAGGCTGCCAAGTATAGTCCTAAAACAGTTTTCCCCAGTTGGCGACCGGACAAGCTGGTGCGTAAACTGGAGAAACAGAGCTTGGAGTTGGTGGGAAAATATCTTTAAAGCAATTCCGGCAGTTGGAACAGTTTCGTCCCATTGGAGCCTTTTATTAATATGAGGTGTCCGATGGGATGAGTCTTTTCTATCTCTGCCTTCACTTCGTCCACATTCTTAAACTTGCGGTAGTTGCTGTGGGTCTTGCCAAATTCCTCACCGACCAGCCACACGTTCTGCATACCTGTGGCTGCGAGCAGGTCGACGGTCTTCTGGTGCTCTTCTTCGCTGGCCTCGCCCAGTTCACGCATATCACCCAGAATGGCCATCTTTGTTTCGTCTTTGTGAACCTCCATCATTTGGAAATTTTCCAAGGCAGCAGCCATGCTTGATGGGTTGGCGTTGTAGGCATCTACGATGAGACGGTTGCTGGCGGTCTGCACCAGTTGCGAGCGATTGTTTGTGGGGACATAGCTCTCCAGGGCATGGTCAATCTGTTTGCGATCTACTCCGAAGTTGATGCCTACGGCAATGGCTGCCAGCAGATTGTCGATATTGTAGGCACCGATAAGGTTGGTCTGTACCTTGTGCCATTTCTGAGAGGCTCCCGTTTCCTCCAGTTCCATGATGGGCTTGCGCCAGCGGAACTTCAGCAACGGGTCGCACGAGATGACCTCACCGGAGATGCACGAATACTGCTTTTCGGGATCGGTGGAGTAGGGAGTGCACCACATATCGTCGGTCAGCATGTCCACCAGATAGTCGTTGTCGGCGTTGATGAACGTCAGTCCGTCTTCGCGACTGCGCAGATAGTCGTAGAGTTCGCCTTTCGTCTTGATGACACCCTCGAACGAACCAAAACCTTGTAGGTGGGCTCGCCCCACGTTGGTAATCAGTCCGCAGGTGGGTTCTGCCGTTTCCACCAGAGTCTTGATGTCGCCCGGATGGCTGGCACCCATTTCGATGATGGCAATTTCGTGTTCCTTGGTCAGGCGGAACAGCGTTTTGGGTACGCCTATGTCGTTGTTGAAGTTGCCTTCTGTGGCCAGCACGTTGAACTTCTCCGAAAGCACGGCTTTGATCAGTTCTTTGGTTGTGGTCTTGCCGTTGGTGCCCGTGATACCGATGACGGGGATATTGAACTGGCGGCGATGCTCTCGTGCAAGGTCTTTATAGGTCTGGAGCGTGTCTTCTACCAGAATAATGCGCTTGTCGTTTGCCATTTCTGCGTTGTCGACAATCGCATAGGCGCAACCTTTCTCCAGGGCAGCCTTTGCGAAGAGGTTTCCGTCGAACGAGGTTCCTTTCAGGGCCAGGAAAATACTCCCCTTAGGGCAGTCGCGTGAATCTGTCGTGATGCACGGATGTTGCAGGTATAGTTTGTATAGTTCTTTGATGTCCATAGTTCTTTAATCCTTTAACGATGCAAAGGTAATTATTTTTTTTTGTTTTAATGCTGATAATTGGAAATAAATGGCTAAATTTGCAGGCAAAAGGAACGACGATGCAATATACGCTGAATATAAAGGGGCGGCTGATGGACTTGAGTGAACGGGCGGTGATGGGCATACTGAATGCTACGCCCGACTCATTCTTTGAAGGAAGCAGAAAGCAGACGGAACGGGAGATTGCCGAACGAGCCAATGAGATTGTTGCACAGGGTGCTATGATCATAGATGTGGGAGCCTTTTCTACAAGACCCAGTGCTGCAGATGTATCGGAGCCTGAGGAGATGGAGCGCCTTAGAATGGCTTTGGCCATTGTGCGTCGGGAACAGCCGGAGATTGCAGTCTCCGTGGATACGTTCCGTCCGGATGTGGCTCGGATGGTTGTTGAGGAGTATGGCGTCAATATGATCAATGATGTGAGCGAGGGCGGTGTGACGGGTATTGCGAATATCCCTTTGGAAAGACAGATGGATGAGATACCGCCAATGTTCCGTATGGTGGCCTGCCTGCGTGTTCCTTATGTGTTGATGTCTGTGCAGCCAACGCTGAGGGATACTTTGCTGGCTTTTGCCCGTAAGGTGCAGTTGTTGCGTGATTTGGGACAGAAGGATATTATTCTGGATCCGGGCTTCGGTTTTGGTAAGACGCTGGCACAGAACTATGAAGTAATGAACGAACTGGAGCGGCTGCAAGTTTTGGAGTTGCCTCTATTGGTGGGCATTTCTCGCAAGTCGATGATATATAATCTGCTGGGATCGTTGCCTGATGACGCACTAAATGGAACGACTGCCTTGAATACCATTGCCTTGATGAAGGGGGCGAGCATCTTGAGGGTGCACGATGTGAAAGAGGCTGTAGAGTGTGTGAAAATTGTCAATTCGCTCAATATCCGACCATGATAGAATTTGGACTGAAAGACTTCATAGATATCCTGCTGGTGGCAGTGATGCTCTACTATATTTACCGCGTGATGCACGAGTCGCGTTCTATCAACGTGTTTGTGGGCATCATCATCTTTATTGTCGTGTGGGTTTTCGTGTCGCAAGTGCTGGAAATGCGCCTGTTGGGCACGATTCTTGATAAGTTGGTGTCAGTAGGTGTAATTGCTATCATTGTAATTTTTCAGGACGATATTCGCAAGTTTCTCTATAATTTGGGAGCTCATCGCAGCGTGCGTACCTTAGTAACTTTTTTTTCTATTCATCATCGAGCGAAGGCTGGCGATGATGTGACCGTGAAAAAGAATATCATGCCTATCGTGATGGCAGCTATGTCAATGTCGAAAGGCAAGGTGGGTGCCTTGATAGTGATGGAGCGTAATGTGCCTCTTGACGATATAGTGAGTACGGGTGAGGTGATAGATGCGGCTGTCAACCAGCGGCTGATAGAAAATATCTTCTTTAAGAACTCACCACTTCACGACGGTGCTATGGTTATCAGTCAGCATCGCATCAGGGCTGCCGGTTGCATATTGCCCGTTAGTCATAACTTGGACATTCCGAAGGAACTGGGCCTTCGTCATCGTGCAGCCTTGGGAATGTCACAGGAAAGTGATGCCCTCTGCGTTATCGTGTCGGAAGAAACTGGTGGTATTTCCATTGCTCGCAGTGGTCAATTTAGCTTGCGCCTGTCAGCCGAGGAGCTGGAGTCTACGTTGACGGAATTGATGCGAGAATCCTGAAAATAGGATTTTAAAGAGGAGTCGAGAAAGTCCAAAATAGTCTTTGATAGCAAAAAAACGGTTAAAAACTTGGCTGTTTAGTGAAAAGGTTGTAACTTTGCAGCCGCAATTCGTGTGCACTATGCCCGAATTATGCACTAATGTATAACAATTTAAATAATTAAAATCAAAAAACAGTATGATTATTGTACCGGTAAAAGAAGGCGAGAACATCGAGAAGGCCCTCAAGAAGTTTAAGAGAAAGTTTGAAAAGACAGGTGTTGTGAAAGAGCTGCGTCGTCGTCAGCAATTCGACAAGCCTTCTGTCTTGAAGCGCCTGAAGATGGAGCACGCCGTTTATGTACAGCAGCTCCGTACTGCCGAGGAAAATTAAAAAAGTACTCGGAAAATTTGGTAGTATTGAAAATTTTCCGTAAATTCGTTGCCGAAAAGAACAACATCAGAGTGCAACGCCAATGGAGGAACAGTTTCTGAATTATCTGCGATACGAAAGAAACCGCAGTGAGTTGACGATAGAGAGATATGGAAAAAGTTTACGCTTGTTCCGGACTTTCTTTGAGAAACATTGCGAAGGGCAGACGTGGGAGACTGTTGATGCTGATATCATCCGAGCGTGGATGGAAAGTCTGATGGACAAAGGTTACAAAGCTGCTGCTGTTAACGCAGATTTGGCTGCTATCCGTTCCTTTTACAGGTTTGCATTGGCCAGAAAACTGGTAGAGAAGGATCCTGCACACTGCGTACAGGGACCTAAGAAGCAGAAGCCGTTGCCTCAGTTTGTGAAAGAGAGCGAAATGGATAAGCTCCTCGACGAGTGCGAGTGGAGTGATGAATATAAGGATGTACGTGCGCGTACTATAATTATATTACTCTATGAGGCTGGATTGCGACGTAGCGAGTTGACGGGCTTGGATGATAGAGATGTTGATCTGGATGCCTGTCAGTTGAAAGTGACGGGTAAACGCAACAAACAGCGTATTATTCCTTTCGGGGAGGAACTCAGAGAGCAATTACAGAAGTATATGGTGTTGCGCGATGAGGCTGTGGAGAGGGATTCTGAGGCACTCTTCGTCAGCAAGCGAGGAAACCGCATCTCGGATAATGAGGTTTATTTGATAGTTCGAGATAAATTAGGTGAGGTGACAACCCTCAGGAAACGATCGCCACATGTACTTAGGCATAGTTTTGCCACCGCATTGCTTAATCACGATGCAGGACTGGAAAGTGTCAGGCAACTGTTGGGACATGAGAGTTTGGAGACTACAGAAATCTATACTCATACCACGTTTGATCAGTTGAAACGAGTTTACAAAGAGGCCCATCCAAGGGGCTGACCTTTATAGTTTAACTTTTAAAATAGGAGGTGACTATGGAAATTAAGATTCAGTCGATCCATTTCGATGCTACCGAGAAGTTAGAGGCGTTCATTGAGAAGAAGATCGCCAAGTTAGAAAAAACGTACGAAGATATTCAGAAAGTAGAGGTGCAATTAAAAGTTGTGAAACCTGCTACGGCTCAAAATAAGGAGACGAGCGTCACTGTAACGGTGCCTGGAAGTACATTCCACGTAGAAAAAGTGAATGACACATTTGAGGAAGGTATCGACCTTTGTGTGGACTCATTGAAGGTACAACTGCAGAAAAATAAGGAAAAATTGAGAGAATACTAAAAAAATATCGAAAAAGTTTTGGTATTTCAAAAATAAGTCGTAACTTTGCAGCCGTTTTCCGACAGGTCGTAATTCTGAAACGAGAGCGGCTGCTAAGAAAAAGCCTCTTTAGCTCAGTTGGCCAGAGCACGTGATTTGTAATCTCGGGGTCGTTGGT
>CAMWKM010000129.1 GCA_947174835.1 uncultured Prevotella sp. | reverse complement strand
ATTGCAGCCACTACGAGCCAATATCGAAATCGTCTGGAATAGCTCCTTTATGATTGTCTATGGCAGGATGCTTTTCCGTTGTCCAGTTGCCATCAATCTTCTTCCGTTCCCAATGGTCGGCATAAACCATCGCGGCTCCACTATCAGCAGCAACCTGAGCCATACGTTCCAGCGCACCCACTCCCAGTTCTACCTGCGTATTCTTCACGATGAGCACCACAAAATCGGCCTCTGTACTGGCTGCGATATTGCGCAGTGCCTCACTCGATCGCATACCGTCTACATAGACAACCTGTTTTACCTGTGGACTTTCCAGTATCTGGTTTCTGAGTTTTTCCACCTGATCGCTATCGGCTTTAGGCTGAAAAATATCAATCTGTTCCTTCATCGGTTTCTAATTTTTACGGCAAAGGTAATAAAATTCTGCCACTCAGCAAAATTCCATCGAAACATTTTGCCATTTCCCCTTTTTTTACTACCTTTGCGGCTCGTAAAGCCCTACTGACAGAATGAATACAGAAAAGAAAGTATTGCTTGGACTGACACCTGCGGAACTGAAGAAAGTCGCGCAGCAGTTAGGTATGCCTGCTTTCACAGGTTCTCAGATTGCCAATTGGCTCTACGACAAACACGTGATGAGCATCGATGAGATGACCAATCTCTCGAAAGCCAATCGCGAGCGGTTAGCTGAACACTACTGCGTAGGGGCACTGGCACCTATCGACTGCCAACGCTCGCAGGACGGCACTGCCAAGTATCTCTTTCCGGTGCGTTGCTCCGAAAGTGCCGAGGCATCCGTCTCCGTCTTCGTTGAGACAGTCTTCATCCCCGACGGTGAACGCGGCACGATCTGCGTATCCAGTCAAGTAGGCTGCAAGATGAACTGTCTCTTCTGCCAGACAGGCAAGCAGGGTTTTGAAGGCAACCTAACCACAGCCGATATCCTCAATCAGATCTACTCATTACCCGAGCGCGACTTACTGACCAATGTAGTGTTCATGGGACAGGGCGAACCGTTAGATAATCTGGACAATGTACTGAAAGCCACCGATATACTGACCGCTGCCAATGGCTATGCTTGGAGTCCAAAGCGCATCACCGTGAGCAGCGTAGGGGTGAAAAACAAATTAAAACGCTTCTTAGACGAGAGCCAGTGTCACGTGGCCATTTCAATGCACTCCCCCCTACCCGACCAACGGCTCTCATTGATGCCAGCCGAACGGGCAATGTCAATCGTCGAGACAGTAGCCTTGCTGCGCCAATATGATTTCAGCCATCAGCGTCGTTGCTCGTTTGAGTATATCTGCTTTGCCGGACTCAACGATACGACGGACCACGCCCGTGCCATCGTGCAATTGCTGAAAGGACTGGAATGTCGCGTCAATCTGATACGGTTCCACCAGATACCCGGTGTCGATCTGCCTGCTGCCGACGAACAGCGTATGGAGCAACTACGCGACTATCTGACCCAGCATGGTGTCTTTACGACCATCCGAGCCAGTCGCGGCCAAGATATCTTTGCCGCCTGCGGCCTACTTTCCACATCAAAGAAGAATCATCAAATCCCATTATAAATTTATGGAAGACAGAAAAATTCGCATAGCCATCACCCACGGCGACACCAACGGCGTGGGATATGAAGTGATATTAAAGACATTTGCCGACCCCATGATGTTCGAGCTCTGCACGCCTATCATCTACGGTTCACCCCGTGTAGCAGCCTATCATAGTAAAACTCTCGGCATCGACACGCCTTTCACCATCATCAGCAATGCCGAGGAGGCCAACGAGAACCGACTGAACTTGCTGACGGTCATAGAGGAAGAAGTGAAGGTTGACCTTGGGGAACCAACATCCGAATCAGGCGAAGCCGCCAAGAAAGCCATCGACAGGGCACTTGCCGACTATAAGACTGGACTTGTCGATGTGCTCGTCACGGCTCCTGTCAGCAAAAACAGTATCAACGGCTTCAATGGTCACACCGACTACATCGAAAAGGCATTAGACAACGGTGAGAAGGGAATGACCATCCTGACCAACGAAGATCTGCGTGTGGCACTGGTCACTAACAACGTAGCCATCAAGGATGTGGCCGAGTCGATCACCAAACAGAAAATTCTGGAGAAAGCACGCATATTCCATCAAGCCCTGCGTCGCGACATGCGTATTTCCAGTCCCCGCATTGCCGTGTTGGCACTGAATCCGCGCTGTGGCGAGGATGGTGTGCTGGGCGATGAGGAGCAAACCATCATCAAGCCCGCCATCGACGAGCTCAGTGAGCAGGGCATACAGATATTCGGCCCCTATGCCGCTGATGATTTCTTTGGCCGCTGTGCCTACTTTCGTTTCGACGGTGTACTGGCTATGTATCATGACCAGGGACAGACACCCTTCAAAGCAGTGGCTTATGAAAACGGTGTCAGATATAGTGCCGGGCTTGAACTCATCCGCACGGCACCCGCTCACGGTGCCAACTTCGCTGTTGCCGGCAAGAACCAGACTGATGAACAGTCGCTGCGTAACGCCATCTACACAGCCATTGACGTATGGCGCAACCGTCAGGACTTCGATGAGCCGCTGCAAAATCCGTTGCCCAAGCTCTATCACGAGCGTCGCGATGACAGCGAGAAAGTGCGTTTCCACAAAAAGGTGGAAGGCAAGGGTAATGGCGAATGAGCCTAAATTAGCTTAAAAAAAGGCCAAATCTGCAGCCATTTGAAAAAAAATATATAATTTTGTCAGCCGTTATGAACAATGCCGAGCTACAACGTATAAAACAGAGGTACAACATCGTGGGCAACTGCGATGGCTTGAATCAGGTGCTCGACGTCGCCCTGCAGGTGGCGCCAACCGACCTCAGCGTGCTCATCATCGGCGAAAGCGGTGTGGGTAAAGAGATTATTCCCCGTGTCATTCATGACAACTCACCACGACGACGCGAGAAATATTTTGCCATCAACTGCGGTTCTATCCCTGAAGGTACCATCGACTCTGAATTGTTCGGCCACGTGAAAGGCTCCTACACCGGAGCCATCAATGACTCACCGGGTTACTTCGGTGTGGCAGACAAGGGTACCCTTTTCCTCGATGAAGTGGGTGAACTGCCGCTGGCCACTCAGGCCCGACTGCTGCGTGTGCTGGAGACCGGTGAATACATTCCCGTAGGAGCCACCGAGGTAAAAAAGACCGATGTGCGCATCGTGGCAGCCACTAATGTCAACGTGCGACAGGCTATCAGTGAAGGGCGCTTCCGCGAAGACCTCTACTACCGTCTGAATCGCATCCCCTTAATGATGCCCCCACTACGCGAGCGCGGTGAGGACATCGTGTTGCTGTTCCGCCTCTTCGCCATGCAGATGGCCGAGAAATACCGTATGGAACGTGTCACGTTGACCGAAGAAGCCAAGCAGATGCTGATGCGCTACAAATGGCCGGGCAACGTGCGACAATTAAAAAACATCACCGAGCAAATATCTATTCTCAGCAAGGAGCGCACCATCACTCCTGAGGTGCTGGCCAAATTCATCCCACAGGATCGCGAGAGCACCCAACTGACCGTCATCAACAACGGCAGCAGCGACCACTCATTTGAAAGCGAACGCGAGATCCTTTACAAGATTCTCTTCGAACTGCGCGGCAACGTGAATGATATGCGACGCGAAATGAGCCAACTGAAGAAGCAGCTCGACGACGTGCAATCTACCCACGTCAGCCCCATACCAACCATCAACCCGATAGCCCCCATCACTCCCCTTTCGACTCTTGAGGAGGCTGATGCCGAAGAATATATCGAGCCAACGCCCGAGCAGGAGAACCTGAACCTGAACGAATTGAGCCGTCAGATGCTGCTCAAGGCACTCGAACGCAACAACGGCAATCGGAACAAGGCCGCCCAGGAACTGGGCATCAGCGATCGTACTCTCTATAGAAGACTGAAGCAATATGGACTGGACAAGGACAATAAGTAGACACACGCGACGACTATTCGTCATCGCCACCATCTGTCTCTTCTGGGCTTGCAGCTTCGAAGGCTACAAGTTCAATGGAGCCAGCATCGACTACACTAAGACCAAGACCATACAGATAGCCGACTTCCCCATCCGCTCAAGCTATGTGTGGGGACCTATGGGTAGCATCTTCAACAACAAGATGCACGACCTGTTTATCAGCCAGACCAAGCTCACTCAGGTGAAGCGCAACGGCGACCTGAAGATCGAAGGAGAGATCACCCGCTACGACCAGCGCAACAAGGCTGTCAGCAGCGAAGGCTACTCGGCACAGACGGAACTCACAATGACTGTCAACGTCAGGTTCACCAATAACGTCGACCACCATCAAGATTTCGAGCGCCAGTTCTCAGCCAGCGCCTCCTATGAGACAACCCAATCGCTGAGCAGCGTGCAGGAAGAACTGGTCACACAGATGGCCACCGACATTGCCGAACAGATATTCAACGCCACAATGGCCAACTGGTAAAATAAACGATAGTATCATGGACATAGCAGAACTCATCGAACACCCCGAGCAGATGGATCGCGACACGCTCTACGAGTTGCGGTCGTTGCTGGCACTCTATCCCTATTTTCAGACGGCCCGCCTGCTGTTGCTCCAAAACCTCTATCTGCTCCACGACCCTACCTTCAACGAAGAACTGCGTCGCGCAGCCATCTATATCACCGACCGCAGGGTCATTTTCCAAATGATAGAAGCCGGGCATTACCAGTTGGGAAAAATCGACAGCAAAAAACAGACCGAAAAGCCGCTCTCCAACAGCGAACAGGATAGTCGTACCATTTCGCTCATCGATGACTTCCTTGATTCACTGCCTAAAGACCCTGAGGAACAGGGGCCTCAGAAGCGTAAACCCACACCGGCAAATGCAGCCGTCGACTACGTGGCCTATCTGCTGGAAAGCGAAACCGAGGCAGACCGTTTGAAGGCTAACGAAGCTCCCAAACTCATTGGGCAGAGCCTCATCGACTCGTTCATAGAACATGACAATGGCAAGATGACACTTAGCGAAAATCCTGTACTAAAACCCGAACTCGAACCCGAAACTCCAGAAGCACAAGAAGAGGGCGAACAGGGCTATTTTACCGAGACTTTTGCTAAAATCTACATCAAACAGGGCAATTATTCCAAGGCTTTAGACATTATTCAGCAATTAAGTTTGCAAAATCCGAAAAAAAATGTTTACTTTGCAGACCAAATACGGTTCTTGAAGAAATTAACAATAAATAATAACAAAAAATAATTAACAAAAATGGGTATTTACACTTTTCTAATTATCCTCATCGTCATCGCTGCCATCCTCATGGTCGGCATCGTTATGATTCAGGAGTCTAAAGGTGGTGGACTGGCTTCAAACTTCGCCTCCTACAACCAGATTGGCGGTGTCCGCAAGACCACCGATTTCATCGAAAAGACAACATGGGGTCTCGCAGCTTTCATGGTCGTTGTCAGCATCGTCTGCGCGTATGTTACACCTCAGAGCGTTGCAACTACCACCATTATCGACCAGATTGAGAGCATTGAGACCAGTCCTGTCAACGCCAATGGCTTTGATGCCAGCCCTGCCGACGACACAACTCCCGCTGCAGAGGCTCCCGCTGACGACGCTCAGCAGTAAGCATACTGCACCCACACAAAGACCAAAGAGAAGGGACTTGTATCACATCGTTACCCGTTTCCCTGCCACCTCAACTATCGCATAAAAGTTGGTTGGTCTCTTTGATATAGGCTTGCGCAAATTGAAATTATGCGTCAAGCCTTTTATGTGTTTCACTCCTACTCCGTCTTACAATCACGATGCATCATCAAGTCCATCAACGATCTGCGGAGATTTTTTCCGACCTCTAATGGTCGGATTTTTTTTGCTAAAGTCTTGGACATCCGAAACGCTGTTCGTGACATCGTGATTACAGTCGCGATGCAAGCAAATGCAGGCCATGGAAAAAAGGCAAAAAATTGTCCATTAGACCCATTGTTGAATATGTCGACCATACGCTTGAATGGTATTGATTGGAGGATGCTCATATAGCCGACAAGGGCGTGAACATTGGGGCCGTACGACACCGGCGCGGTTGCCTCAAGTGGCAATTGTTCCTTGCAATGACAGCCACACAGACAGGTACATTCCATGCTCTGGATCTTGTGCAAAGATGCAAAAAACATTTTTCCAAGAAAAAATATTGTTTTATAACGTCATAACGTCACTTTTTGACATATATCATTGAATGTTAGCCGTTTACAAAGTGACGTTATGTGTTTGAAACGTCACTAAACATCACTAAACGTCA
>CAMWKM010000128.1 GCA_947174835.1 uncultured Prevotella sp. | reverse complement strand
TGCCGTGAACTACGGTGACTGCACATCAGCCTATTGTGGAGGTGTCGGTCCTTATCATGGAGGTTCTTACCTTTGGCTTGGTTCTAAGGGTGTCAATTACTTCATCATACCTGCCGTGAAGGTTGGTTCGACCATTAAGATGGGTGTGGAGTCTCACAAGATTACCGATGCCCGTGGCGTTGAACTCTATGTCGCAGACGAGAAGATTGAAGGCCCTGCTGCTCCTAAGACCTACGAGGAACAGGAGTGGACTGTTCCCGGAGAAACAGGCGTGGTTGACGTTGTTGTCAAGAATACCAATGGTTGCCACATCTACTTCATCGACGCTGAGCAGGATCAGGAAGTCCTCACCGGCATCAACGCTGTGAAGACTGAGACTGAAAACGGCAATATCTACAACCTGCAAGGCCAGAAAGTGCAGAAGGCTCAGAAGGGTCTCTACATCATCAATGGCAAGAAGATTGTGATTAAGTAAGCAACAACACCTGCCCCCTCATAAAGGGGAAAGGAACAACAAAAGTCCCCGCCACGTGAATGTGACGGGGATTTTTATTGTAATTCAACCAACTCTACAATCTCAATCGTCGCCAAACGAACCGAGGGATGCAACGCCACAACCAAGTGATGACTCGCCAACGCCAGTCAATCACGCGAATATGGCGGTGCTTCTCTATGGAGCGTACGATGTTCATAGCCACACGCTTCTTGTCCAACAACAAAGGATAGCGATTGCCATCGTTCAGCAGTTCTGTATCTACAAAGCCCGGTCGGATGTCGGTAAAACGGATATTCAATCTTTGGGCATTGGCCAACTGTTCCAGCGACTGGATATAAGTATTCTGAAAAGCTTTCGTAGCTGAATAGGAAGGAGCAGGCCCAAGCCCCTTTGTACCCGCGATACTGGAAATGACGACAATATGTCCACCACCATGACCGGCCAGATAGCGATAGGCCGTTCCTACCATACGGGTAAAGCCAACACCATTGGTTTCCACCGTCTGCATCTCTATATCCTCATGCATCTGACGATTCTGATGCCCAATGCCCGAGGCATGGAAATAGAGAGCCATCCCTCCTACCCTGTCTATCAGTTCCAGTAATCTCTCTCCAGCATCCTTCGACGTTACATCAATCTGTGCCGACAACTCAAAATCTTCTAACCGCTCTATCCGGCGGGCAGCCACACCTACCGTCCATCCACGTTGCTTCAACAACCGTGCCACTTCAAGTCCAATGCCCGACGAGGCACCTATCACAATTGCTTTCTTGTTCATATTACTCTGTCTCAGATAACTGCAAAGGTACGAAAAAACAATGAATAAGACCAGAAAAACTGTTTTTTTTCGTACCTTTGCACTTTGATATGATACAGAAGAAGACTATTGCAGTGCTGGGCATGATGTGTGCCGGCTGCGCAGCTAACGTGGAAAAGAAGCTCAACACGCTGGAGGGCATCGTCTCGGCCAGCATCAACCTGCCCGGACGTACGGCCCTGATAGAATACGACACAGAGCGTATCTCACTGGAACAGATGAAAGAGGCACTCAGTGGCATTGGCTATGACATGGTCATTGAGGAGGATCGCAATGTGGAGGCCATCGAACGGCAAGCCTATCGGGCATTGAGAAACAAGGTAATACTGTCGTGGTGCTTTGCCCTACTCGTAATGGCCGTATCAATGGGATGGATTCTATCGGCACAAAGTTTTGAAACACGAAACCAGATAGCATTGATTATAGCCCTGATCAATCTGGTCTATTGCGGACGACAGTTCTATATATCGGCCTGTCGACAACTGATGCACGGCTCTGCCAATATGGACACGCTGGTAGCCCTGTCTACGGGAATATCCTTCATATTCAGCGTTTTCAACACTTTCTGGGGTAATGATTTCTGGGGCTCACGCGGTATTGAGAACCACACTTATTTCGATGCATCGGTCATGATCATTACTTTTGTACTCACCGGTCGCCTGCTCGAAGAGCGAGCCAAACAGGGAACGGCAGGCAGCATCCGCTCACTGATGGGGCTACAACCTAAGACCGCCCATTGCATCAACGATGATACATTGGTCGACATTCCCATCTCTGCTGTCCAAAAAGGCGATTTACTGGAGGCTCGACCAGGAGAAAAGATTCCCGTCGATGGACTCATGATAGGCTCTGATACCGTCTATATCGACGAATCCATGATGACCGGTGAAGCCGTTCCCATAGAAAAGGAGCCGGGCGACAAGGTACTGGCCGGTACAATCGTCAAACAGGGAGTGCTCAAGATGAAAGCCGAAGTTATCGGCCAAAAGACTGTGTTGGCCAATATGATTCGGATGGTGCAGGAAGCACAAGGCTCCAAAGCCCCCGTCCAACGGATCGTCGACCGTGTGGCCCTTATCTTCGTCCCCACTGTAGTAGGATTGGCCATTGTCACCTTCCTCGTCTGGTATCTCATCGGTGGACAAGAATTGTTGCCGCAGGCCATCCTTTCCGCCGTATCAGTGTTGGTCATCGCCTGCCCGTGTGCTATGGGGCTGGCTACGCCTACGGCTCTGATGGTAGGAATCGGCAAGGCGGCAGAAAAGAGTATATTGATTAAGGATGCCACCGCACTGGAAGAACTGCGACATATCGATGCAATGGTCGTCGACAAAACGGGCACCATCACAGAACCGCATCCAACAGGCGAACAACTGAAACCCCACGCTGCCGAGGCAATAGACACGCTAAAGCAACAGGGCATTGAGATCTATATGATGAGTGGTGACAAGGAAGAGCGCGTAGCCACCATCGCCCAACAAGCCCATATCTCTCATTATCAGAGTCAAGTGCTCCCGCAGGACAAAGATAATCTGGTCAAGAAACTGCAACAGGAGGGGCACCGTGTGGCAATGGTGGGCGATGGCATCAATGATTCGCAGGCCTTGGCTACTGCCGATGTCAGCATAGCGATGGGACGAGGTACTGACGTTGCAATGGATGTGGCTCAGGTGACACTGATGACCACCGACCTGCGACGCATCCCTGAAGCCATCCGTCTTTCGCGAAAGACGGTCTCAATGATTCATCAGAACTTATTCTGGGCTTTTATATATAATATGGTGTGCATCCCCTTGGCAGCCGGTCTGCTCCATCTTTTCGGTTACCAATGGCAAATCACCCCTATGTGGGCCTCAGCCCTAATGGCCTTCTCAAGTGTCAGCGTAGTGCTCAACAGTCTCAGACTGAAACTGACCAAGGCATAAAAAAGCTTTAGCACCTTAAAGGTGTTAAAACCTCTGCCACCAATTGGCATACTATTGTTATACTTTTGTATGATATTAAGAGAATTGACATTAAAAATTGAATAATATGGTAAACAATGATAGAGGGCAGAGCCTGATTAATAAATATGTCTGGATAATAGAAACAATATATAAAGCCGGAAAGATTTCGTTCAAAGAGTTGAACGAGAAATGGCTTAATGATGACATTAGCAGAGGAGTTGATATACCTAAGCGTACTTTTGATAATTGGCGTTATGTCATTTGGGACATGTTTGGTATCAATATTGTGAACGAGAATCGCGGTGAATATCATTACTACATAGAGAACGAAGAGGATATAAGTAAAAACGGTTTACGTTCATGGCTCTATAGTACATTTTGTGTGAGCAATGCTTTGGCAAACAGCCAAAGCATCAAAGACCGTATTTTGCTGGAATACGTACCATCTGGACAAGAGTATCTGCGGTCAATTATAGATGCAATGAAAGAGAACAAAGTTGTGAACATCACTTACCATAGTTATTGGAAGGACAAGGAAAACAACTTCAACGTACAACCCTACTGTGTAAAACTGTTCAGGCAAAGGTGGTACATGGTTGCCAGAAGCACCGACACTAATTATTATAATAAAGGGCCAAGAATCTATGCCCTTGACCGCATACAATCTCTTCACCGGAAAGATGAAACTTTTGAAATGCCAAAGGACTGGGATGCCAAATCATACTTTGAAGGTTGTTTCGGTGTTATTGCAGACCATAGGATAGATTGCCAACCCGTTAAGTTGAAAGTGTCTGCAGGTCAGGCAAACTATATTCGTGACCTTAAAATGCATGAGTCTCAGCAGGAGATAGAACGGCACGATGAATACAGTATTTTTTCCTATTATCTCCGACCTGAATTTGATTTTCAACAAGAAATACTTTGGAATGGTGAGGATATGGAAGTCTTGGAACCTGCATGGCTACGAAAGGAGATTGCAAGGAAAATAAAACGTATGTGGAACAAATATAAAGTGGATTGATAAATGGCAGTAGAGTATGGCTGTCGTTTACATACCGAAGCTGAAGCATGCGCATGGATTAAATGGATTAACAAGAAATATTGTAGCATCTTAAAAGTAGAAGAATATGGAGAACGATCAGATTGTCATCTATCAGACCGAAGACGGGCATACACAAATCGATGTCCGTATGAAGAACGATACTGTGTGGCTGACACAAAAACAGATAGCAGAGTTGTTTGGAACAAAACGACCGGCCATAACAAAGCACTTGAAAAACATCTATGCTTCAGAAGAGCTTGACGAAAATAGCACATGTTCCATTTTGGAACACATGGGTAATGACGGAAAGCAAACTTACTGCACCAAGTATTATAATTCGGCAACGAAAAAGATGACTCTTTTAAAAGCAGCATAGGACAGATATCTTATCAATAAAAATAATTATTTAACCACTTAATTAATTAAAATTATGAGAGTTTTTGCACATTATTCTGAATCCAAAGAAACAGGAAATCAGTATCGTTGGCGTACATTACTGCAATTTGGTACGTCATGGGAAGTAATTGGGTCTGTTGTTATGAAAAATCCAGGCAGTGCAGCCCCGTTGACACCGGACAAACCAATAGAAGATGAAGAAACGCTTTGTCATCTTCATCCTTTCTGTTCAGACTATGATTGGTTTGAGTTTAGAGGTGATAGTACGATGTATCGTATTAAAGAATTGTTCTGTGCGTATTATGAAACTAAATTTGGAAGTCCTAATCTCAATGGTGTCATACAGATATTCAACTTAATGAATGTACGCGACCCAAATTTAGAAAAAGCACTTATAAAAAACAAAAAAGAATTGTTGCCTTTCTCTAAGACAACAGATAAGGACATCACACAGTTAGTTGCCCCTATTTATTTGGGCTGGGCTAATTTGGGAAATGATCCACTATTTCTTGAGAGTGCAGAGAAAATATTTAATGTAGTATATCATGAGTTTGACGGAAAGTATCTTCATGAAAATTTCAAGGACAATAAATTTCGTCATCCTCAATCCTTGATGCTATTTCACAAGAACACTCCAGAAAGCAAACTTCTTCTCCAAGCATTTTGTCAGAATACGACAACTCCCTCAATGTAATTAGTCTTGCTTTTTGCAAAAACATTAAAAATTCCCTAAGCCTCTGCCTCTATTTGGCAGAGGTTTCTATTTTCTTTGCACCATCATTTCAAAAATCAAGTATGATGGTAGATATATATGACTATGACATTCAATGTATCGAGAGTGAAATACTGATTCAGTACAACAGTCATGATTATACGGAGTTCTACTGCCTGTTAGAACTTCGCAAGCGCATGATAAACAGAAGAGTGCTGGTACACCAAGAGGACATCTTGCAGCATATCGTTGACTTTAATGATGCTCTTACAGCGGCATTAAGGGAAATGTATGACAGGGCACATCGTATATGGAACAGCATCAAAGAAAATGACGTATATGATGATGACGTGGAACTGGCAGCCAAATGCTTTTTAAGCAGTAAATATCCCGAACTTCACCCAATTCAAGGCGAAGACCGTGAAGAACTATGGAATGCTTTGTGTGATAGTGGTTGGAATCATTTATATGAAGACGGAGTTTCACTACCGACACTTACGTTGCCAAATAACATTAACACTTCCTTTGACTCGCTCATTGGCATGGACTGTCCACCGCCAAACTGGAACGAAGGGCTTGACCGTAAACTAACCAAAGACTTACATCTCAGCAGTGCTTTCCACAATCTTTTCGACCACATGAACTTCGCTATCACGGATTTTATATATGTACGAGAGTTTGAAATTAAAATCAATATCGAAATCAACAAGAAAGTATCATGACATGCATGGAAAAAAAAGAATGCCAGTTCCATCGAAAACAGGAGTTACAAACAGACTATCCAATAGAGGAAGTCTGGAATACCAAGCACACGTTAGCACAACTTATAGTGCCACGCCTTCAGGCATTTAAGGCTCTTGACAAGCATGGGGTTTGCCCGGCCTTTAAGGATATGCAAGAGTGGAACAATGCCATTCAAAAAATGATTGATGCTTTCGAGTTGATGGAATACGTCAATGTTCTGTCTGATGCGGAAAAAACCGTCATTGACGAAGGATTGGAACTTTTTTGTAAGCATTATCGCAATTTATGGGATTAAAGTATTGAAAGCATGGGGGTTAATAGAATGACTGAAAAGTAGAGATATGAAACAAAATAAATAAATAAATCTATCATGAC
>CAMWKM010000127.1 GCA_947174835.1 uncultured Prevotella sp. | reverse complement strand
CGGCGGCAGCGTCAGATGTGGTTAAGAGACAGGTACCCTTGACCTGTTCATCTGCCTCCACAAAATCGCGTCCCTCCGTTACGGGAATACCAAGCAATCGCAGGAAGTTCCACGAAACGGGATAGACCTGAAAATTTAAATTGATATGCTTACCGTCTTGATAGATAACCCTACCCCATCCCATACGGTTGGCCGCTACAATGTTCCCATCAGCCCATGCCATATCGGATATAAGCGGATTCCTGCGCAGTTTAGCCTCAAAAGCCTTACGACTCTCTAAAGAACTGCTGATACGTCCAGGAGTATCCACAGACATCAAGTATTCTCTATTGAATCCCAAATCGGAATTCATCATAAAATAATGTTGCAGACATACAAAAATAGATGCTATGATAAGAGATATTGCTACAAAAAACTGAAATGCCAAGAGACTCATGCGGAAACGTCGGCCACGGCTGGTATTCCCAAACGAACCCCTGAACGACATGGCAGGAGGCATCGATGTGATGTAATAGGCAGGATATAAACTGGCTACAACGGCAAGCACAAAAGCTACAACAATGACAGCACAAACGACAAACACATTGTCCTTAAAAAGGATGCCGGCATTAAGATATCCGGACATCGGAGTCTCTATGAAGCACAATACTAATACGGCAGCAACGAAGAGTGATATAGACACCAACACGACCGCCTCAAGAATCAACCCAAGCCTCAGCCTTGCATTGCTATATCCAAACACCTTATGCGTGTTGATGCTGCGAATACGGCGTGGGACAAGAGCCATAAAGAAATTGATGAAATTAGAGAATGCCACCAGCAAAATCACCACAAAAACAACACAGAAGGCATAGAACAGCGACGGTGATGAATGCTCTGCATTAGTAGTCTGATCACCATCATAAAGATAAAAATCACTCATTGACACGAGCCGCAATTCCATTTTTGACAGTACGGCATCAACTTCAGCACCGTCCTGTGACGTATTGCCATCAGCCCCATCAATCTTTCGCGATGCATCCATTCCCACTTTCTTGGCATTATCATAGAAATCAGACACACCGTCAGCACTATATAACTTAAAAATAAAATTATAATTCCAACTTGACGTATTATCCAAATTCTGAGGTATATCAAACTCTCCAATAACATCTGTTCCCGACAATGTGCTGTTAACAGGCATATCACGGAAAATACACACAACCTGATAAACAACATCTCCAATAGTACCACTGTCACCGATCTTCAATCCCCATCTATCGGCAAAACTGCGACTCACACCTATTGTATTCTGATCTGCCAATTGTTCCAGGCTGCCTTCCTCAGCGATGACACCCATTATCCGGGCAGCAGAAATCGACATTCTCTTTTTCTTGGCTTTTGCCTTAACCTTCTGGGAATCTTTATTTATGTAGATTGTGACATAGTTATTCTTAGACAAGTCACACACACCATAATCTTCTACTTCCGATACTTTCTCACCAATGGCATTTCCAAGAGGTAGCGACAGATAGGCCAGCCACCTGCTGTTTACACCTTTCTGTTCAAGAACAAACACACGCTCACTGTCTGAAACATTTTTATTATAAGTCATCGTGTAATAAACCTGTACACCAATGACGTATGCTGTTGCCAATGCAATGCCCAAGCCAATAATGTTGAGCAATGCAGATACTTTATAACGTAATAATGACTTCATCTTGAATGATATATTTATGAATTAACCAAAATCTTCTCTGCCTCACCGAAAGTCTCATAACTGCTTGTTATGACACGCTCTCCCGGTTTCAGTCCTTCCAGCACTTCATAATACTGCGGATTCTGACGCCCAATTTTTATCTGACGTCTTACGGCTTCTTTTCCGTTGTCTGCAAGCACATAGATCCATTTTCCACCTGTGGCCTGATAGAACGAGCCGCGCGGCACGAGTATTGCCTTGGTAGGTTCTCCCAACTGGAGGTTAATATAATAGGTCTGTCCCACACGGATATTGTCGGGACGTTGACCGTCAAACACAAGGTCGGTGCGGAACTGTCCGTTCTTGACTTCCGGATAAACCTTCGATATATGTACGCCATACTGTGAGTTCTGACGTTCAAATTTTCCGTTCAAGCCTATTGCCACACGGTCAATATAGTGCTCGTCGATATTGACGATGATCTTATAGTTATCCAGCACATTGATCTGTCCGACCATCTGACCCGTAGCAATATTCTGTCCTATCTCAGCATTAAGATTGCCAAGCTGTCCACTATGCGATGCACGGATATTCAGATTGTCTGCTCTCTGGCGCACCAGCGTCAGGTTCTGCATCATGTTTGCCAAACTCTCACGCATCATGTTCACCTGCACCGAGCGGTACAAAGAGTCCTGACGTATTCTGTCACGGAGCAGACGCAACTTCTGTTCAGCCAGTTCATAGTCTTCCTTTGCCTTCAGATATTCCTCGCGTGCCACCAATTTCTCGCCATAGAGCGACTCTTGCTGATGATAAAGCCGACGCATACGATTACACTCTGTCTGTGTGGAGAGCATATCCTGACGCAGTGACAGACGCTCCTTCTCCATAGCAATCTCCGTATCACGCAGCATATTCTGCTTCTCGGCCAGTTGTGCTTCAGAGTCAAGAATCTGTTGTTGCAAGTTAGGATTGCGCAGTGTGAGAATAATGTCCCCCGTATTAACCATTGCCCCTTCGGCAATCAGTTTTTTCTCCACGATACCGGTCTCAAGAGCCGATACCTGTACCACGACTCCGGCCTCCACCTGTCCGCTAAGCCGTATATAGTCGTTGAAATCATCATGTATGACATCACTTATGGTTAGCGAATTGACATCGGCACGATAGACCTTATCACCTGTACCGACAAAAGCCCACACAAATAACCCCACAAACAATACTGCCGGAACTCCGATTTTTGCGTATTTTTTCAATCGCGGATTCTTTTGTTTTATTTCTCTGTCCATATTATATGTTTTATATATTCGTTATTCACTTATCAAAGGCTTACCCAGATAGTATTCATAAATGATCACGTTCACTGCAGTCTGTATCTTCTTACCGACAAGCGTGGCACGTGCCTCAGCAAGCTTAGAGTTACTGGTGTACAAGTCAAGAGCCGACACACCTCCAAGTTCGTATTTCCTCTGTATAGCATGGTTGGCACGTTCCTCTGCAGTTACCTGTGCCTGCGCTGCACGCCACTCGCTTTGCGATGAATTGACGTCAAGCAGTGCCTCGCTCATCTCGCGCTCTATCTCATATCTTGTCTTGTCCAGTTCCACCTGCTGCTGACGATAGCTATACTTTGCACGCTTCAGGCGATTTATATTTGCAAATCCGTTGAAAAGAGGCACTGAAAGCGAGAAGCCTATATACTGTCCCATGTTGTTATGCCACTGTGTAGAGAAGCGCGGAGCATCATAATCACTACCAAACACTTTGTAATATGACGTGGATATACCTCCATTGAGCGATAATGTCGGCATGAAATTGCCGTATGCGGAATTCAACATATACCGACTACGCTTCAACGCATACTGCGCCTGCATGATACGAGGATGGGAAAAGGAAACCGAAGAATCCCGATGTTCTACAACCGACAAGCAAGGAGCCAACGTACTCTCATCGTCCACTTCCAGTTCTTCACTCACCGGCATTCCCATCTGTGCCTTGAGTTCCATCATAGCCTTGCACCTAAGATTCTTCTGGTTCAGCAGTTCATACTCGTCGCTTGCCACCATAGCCCTGACGGCATCCACGTCTGCCCCCGACTTTGAACCAAGCTGTTCCTGCCGTTCCGTCATGGTAAGATGATGGCGATCGCTCTCTAAAAGACTTTCCATCTGTCCCACTAAAGCCGTATGATACATGATGTTATAGTAGGCTTTAATGACAGCAAGCGCTATCTGGTCGGCATCATTCTCAGCCGTCTTTTTCTGACATAGTTCAGCCATTCGTGCCGCACGGTAATTGTTCAACGACACAAAACCGTCAAACAGAGGCAGATTCATCGACAGCGAATAGCCATTGTTAAAAGTCTTCCTCGTGGCGTATGTGTTGGTCTCCGGATCCACGCCACGGCCAAAACTCATATTCCCACTTGTACCGGCACCTATATAAGGCAACATTGCCGAAGCCTGTATGCGCTTGTCCATCCTTGACTGTTCCACCGCCAGACGGTTGGAACGATTGACAAATGCATGGTCGCGGGCATAGACAAGACAATCTCTGAGAGACATCTTAGTCGTCTGTGCCCACGCCCCCTGCATCATAACCAAAATTAAAACTAAACTAAAAAAACGTTCCTTAACCATTATATCATTTCATTTTTCCATGTGCAAAATTATACATAATAGCCAAGCTAACGGAACCTTATCCAGAAAAACGTATTTTCAAAAGGAAAAACGTCTAATATTTAGACAACTGTCAGGAACGGAAACGATAAAAAACGGAGAAACTTGCCCCTTCTCGATACTTTTTGCTTATCTTTGCAGCATGAAACTGCTAATCATAGACGATAATGTGGCGGTGCTCCGCTCACTGAAACTGGTGCTCAACGGTGTATTCGACCAAGTGGTAACAATGAGCAATCCCCAGTTACTGCCGGCATTGCTCAGCAATAATGATGTGGATGCCGTACTGCTTGACATGAACTTCAACGCGCAAAAACTGGACGGTAGCGAGGGGCTGCTATGGTTGGAACTCATCAAGAAGCGCGACAATCCTCCTGCCGTAGTGATGATAACGGCTTTCGGTGACGTACCATTAGCGGTAGAGGCCATGAAACGCGGAGCCGAGGACTTCATAACAAAGCCTTGGGACAACGACGAACTGATAGAGAAACTGCACAAGGCGATAGCGAAACGCGACAGAAACATGGAGGAACAACGTCTCATGGCCGAAGCACACATCATTAAGGAACGTGAGAAGGATCAGGAAAGCATGACGCTCGAGGAACTGAAGGCACAACACATCAAGCGTATCATAAAAGAGGCTAACGGCAATCTCACCCTTGCCGCAGAACGGTTGGGGATAAACAGGCAGACACTGTATAACCAGATGAAGAAGTTTTGAATCCCCTGAGCCATAGACCATTCGCAAAATGAATCATTTCAGACTATATTTAATGTTGCTTACCCTGATGCTGATAGCAGTGTCTGTATGTATAGGAATAACACTGAGCAACGGGGCGAATTACACATACACCATCCTGCTGACCTCAGCGGCAATACTCATCATCGCGAAGATGATGCATATCATACAGCAACTCATACACCTGATGTCATATTTCGTAAAGGCACTCAACAACCGCGACTTCATGATGCGCTTTCCAGCAAGCAACGACGACGAGTTGCAGGAAATGTTCAGCACCATGAACCGAATCGCAGTGATGTATCAAGACAACCTGAAGGAGATCGAAACAAAACACTTCTACTATGACCGGATATTGAAAATCATGAGCCATGAACTGCGCAACAGCATAACACCCATCGTATCGCTCAGTTCGGACATGCTGAAACGACCTTCACAATATCAGGGTCCCCAGTTGAAGGAAGGACTTGAGGTCATCAACAACCAGTGTACGGGCATCAAGAGATTTCTCGACTCATACTATGAAATGACACATCTGCCGCAGCCACAGAGACAACAGACAGACATAGAACAACTGTTTACACGCACCAGACAACTGTTTAAACAGGAACTTTCAAAGCCATGCTACAACAACGTAAAGTTGACTTTCAGCTATGGAAACGACATGACCGTAGATGCTGACGGACAAATGCTGAGCCAAGTTCTGATAAACCTGATAAAGAACGCGCTGCAAGCTACCGTTGACACCCAACATCCGCTAATTGAGGTAACGGCATCAACACCCAACGGAAAGCCCTGCATCACCGTGTCAGACAACGGAACCGGCATTCCGGACAATATCATAAAAGATATTTTCCATCCTTTCTACACGACAAGACCCGAAGGCACAGGAATAGGATTGTGCATCAGCCGCCAGATCATGAAACTTCACGGCGGTGACCTGACCGTAACCAGCAAGCTGGGAAAAGGCTCAATATTCACCGTCACATTTCAATAGTAAACGTGGATTGCTGACAATACTGTGCGCATATCTTTTTAATATTTTTTTACAAATTATTTTTTACTCAACAATCTATTCTAAAACAAATTTCAGAAATAGGCAGAGACATTAAATTTCAATATAGTAATGTATTATAAATATTTACGTCTACCTTTTCTACAAATAATTAAAGCTAAAATATCATATTTACTTCAGAAATCTACACAAAGAAATTATTAGATAATTTTGCTATATATCAAACAATCTGATACACACAAACGTATCGAATAAAGTAGTTGCAAACTGTGCAAGTATCATTTGCAAAAATCTTGGACATCCAAAACGCTGTTCATGACATCGTGTTTACAGTCACGATGCAAGGGAATGCAAGACATGAAAAAACAGAAAAAATGCTGAAAGCTCCCCCCTCGGAGCCCCTTACCCCCCTCTTATATCTGTC
>CAMWKM010000126.1 GCA_947174835.1 uncultured Prevotella sp. | reverse complement strand
TTAAATTCATTATAATATACTAATACAGCCCTCCGGCAAAGTCAGGCCGGCTGCAAAACAAAATAAGGAGATAAGCGTTATTATGAGTAAGAAAATAGTAGTTATAACCGGAAGTCCCCGCAAGAACGGCAATACGTTTGCCATGGTAGATTCATTCATTAAGGCTGCTGAGGCTAAAGGTCACGAGGTGGTACGCTTTGATGCAGCAATGATGAAGATAGGTGGTTGTCATGCTTGCATGACTTGTTTCAAGACAGGTAAGGCCTGTTCGTTTGACGATGATTTCAATATCATTGCTCCCCACATCCTTGATGCTGATGCCATTGTCTATGCAATGCCTGTTTATTGGTATTCCATTCCCGCTCAGATCAAGGGAGTGATTGACCGCATTTTCTCTTTCTACGTGGCCGAGAAGAAAATATCGGTAAAAAAAATGGGGCTAATATGTTGCTGCGAGGAGCAGGATTTGTCTGTCATGGACGGCGTAAAGATGCCGATGGAACGCACGGCGGCACTTCTGAAGTGGGATGTTGTAGGAGAAGTTCTTATACCTGGTGTATTCGCTGAAGGAGACATAGACAAGACCGATGGCTGTGCTCAAGCCGCTGCCCTTGCTGAAAAATTCTAAGAACTTTGCTGTATGAATGAATGGCGGATTATAGAAGTTTTTTCTGAACGTAAGTCTTAAAATGTGTTACTATGGTGTTTGCGTTGCCTAAGTATCATACTTACGAGGTCTAAGTATATGGTTTACGAAGCGGAAACAGCATATTTGTGAGTTGTTGCTTTTTGAAGCGTGAGGGATGTGAAGGAAGGTATATATATGGCTTTCACATCCTTCACGCCAATAAGAGAATGGGCTATAATTGTGAAATTGTTGTTGTGCAGTAATTGCAAACAACAGACATGACTGCGTTTTTCTCTTTTTTTTGAAAAAAAGTCGCGAAAAGTTTTGGTGGTTCAGAAAAAAATAGTACCTTTGCACCCGCAATCAAGAGAGATGCACTTCTGAATATAGAAGTTGTTGCGGAAATAGCTCAGTTGGTAGAGCACAACCTTGCCAAGGTTGGGGTCGCGGGTCCGAGTCCCGTTTTCCGCTCACAGATTGAACAAAAGGAGAGGTTAAGGAAGGTCTTAATCATAAATGCCCAGGTGGCGGAATTGGTAGACGCGCACGTTTCAGGTGCGTGTGCCGCGAGGCGTGCAGGTTCGAGTCCTGTTCTGGGCACTCTTTTTGATCAATATGTAAATATGTTGGAGAGGTGGCGGAATTGGTAGACGCGCTACTTTGAGGGGGTAGTGTCAATTGCGACGTGGGAGTTCGAGTCTCCTCCTCTTCACCATTTTATATCTCCAGCACGCATAAGTATTGCGGAAATAGCTCAGTTGGTAGAGCACAACCTTGCCAAGGTTGGGGTCGCGGGTCCGAGTCCCGTTTTCCGCTCTTTTGATTTTTAGGAAAACATCTCTACATCATGAATTTATATGTACGGTATTTTAACAGTGAGACACTTGTGCAAACTGTTGATGAAGCCATTGATTTCTTGAAAGGAATAGAAGAAATTGGTATGAATCCGATTCTTGAGACAGACATACGCGAATATGCTGCCAGTGATGTGTTTTATCCCAAACGCTATAAGGTTCGTCCTCGCATATACTTTATTATTATAAAGACCGAGGCTGCTACGATGGCTGATTTCAAGGAGAAACGTGTTTCGCGTTCAGGAGCCGAGAGCCAATCTAAGGAGCGTACTGCAGTGCCTGCTGCAATGAAACTTAGCGAGGAACGTATGGGCTGGTACGAGGGTATGATCGACTTCAAGCGTGTGTTGTTGGTGCCGGGCACCGGCAAATTCCAATATCGCGATACTCGTTTCGTGGCTCAAGTGAAGGCCATGTCGGGTCTCGACTGCTATAATCGCATCATTGATCATCTTCGTCAGCGTGTTGATGAACGCAGTCAGTTCCCGTCAGCCAAGGGTAAGAACTTCAAGTTCGTCTATTTGGGCAGAGTCAAACAATAACGGAGGAGAAGAAGTGAACAAGGTCATGCTGATAGGCCATGTGGGTACCGACCCTGAAGTGCGTTATGTGGATCAGGGCGTTGCTGTGGCTCGTTTTCGTTTTGCTACGACAGAAAGGGGCTATACTTTGCAGAATGGTACTCAGGTTCCCGACCATACAGACTGGCATAATGTGCTGATGTCGCGTCGATTGGCCGAGATAGTGGAACGCTATGTGCATAAGGGAGACAAACTATATATTGAAGGGCGTATCCGTTATTCTTCCCGTGACGATAGAAAAGGCCAGCGTCAGTTTGTTACTGAAATATGGGCTGATAGTATGGAGATGTTGGGTTCCAAGCCTGCTCCTACCCAGCAGCCACAGTCAACAGAGCCTGCCACGGGTACTTCAGATGCAGGAACTTTGCCATTTTAAACCATAGTAATGGACTATTTCCAACAAATATTCAGTCAAGTCACTTTCTTGCCTGATGGCACTATAGGCTATGGCTTGATAGCCACGATTGTCTTAGCCTGTCTGCTTCTGCTGGGTTCCGGCTTTGCTTCGGGGTCTGAAATAGCTGTGTTCTCGCTTTCTCCGACCGACTTGAACAATCTGGATGAAGAAAAAAACGGGGCAGACCGTAAGATAAAGTTCCTACGTGAAGATTCTGGGCGCACGTTGGCCACCATATTGATTACCAACAATCTGATCAATGTGACCATCATCATGCTCTGCAACTACATCTTCGCCCATCTCGTTGCTTTTGGTCAGGGCACTGAATGGCTCAAGTTCTTGGTCATGACAGTCCTGCTTACGTTCCTGCTTTTGCTCTTTGGCGAGATCATACCGAAGGTCTATTGTGGTCAACATGCGCTGGCTGTGTGTCGGTTGTTTGCTCCTTCACTGATGGTATTGCGTAAGGTGTTTTATCCCCTGTCAAGTGTTTTGATTCGTTCGGGAGCATTGGCCGAGAAGGTGGTACAGAAGAAAAGCCATGTGTTGAGCGTTGATGACTTGGAGCAGGCACTTGAATTGACCGACAAAGCAGAGTTGAAGGAAGAGCAGAATATGCTGGAGGGCATTGTCCGCTTTGGCGATGAGACAGCTAAGGAAGTAATGACCAGCCGTCAGGATATTGTGGATCTTGACTTCCGTTCAACCTTCCCTGAAGTAATCCAGTGCATTGTGGAGAACAATTACTCGCGCATTCCTGTCTATCAGGATTCTATTGATAATATACGCGGCATCCTTTATATTAAGGATTTGCTGCCTCATCTGAGCAAGCCGTCTTCGTTTCGCTGGCAGTCACTCATTCGCCCGCCCTATTTCGTACCGGAGACTAAGAAGATTGACGACCTGTTGCGCGACTTTCAGGAGAACAAGGTTCATATCGCTATTGTCGTCGATGAGTTTGGCGGCACCAGTGGTTTGATTACCTTGGAGGATATTCTGGAGGAGATTGTTGGCGAGATTAACGATGAGTACGACGAGGAGGAAAAGAATTATGTGCGCATCAATGCCAATACTTATATCTTTGAGGGAAAGACGTTGTTGTCCGACTTCTACAAGATTATGAAGCTCGACGATGATGTTTTTGAAGAGGTAGAAGGAGATGCCGATACATTGGCAGGTTTGCTACTTGAGTTGAAGGGTGACTTCCCCAAGCAGCACGAGCGTATAGAGTATGGGCAGTTCCGCTTCGAGATTGTTGAACTTGACGGTCATCGCATTGCCAAGATCAAAGTCGTAACCCAACCATAGTCTACCATTACCAACCGAAATCGCTCAATCCGGCTGCCTTATACCAGCCCATCTGACTGATAGTTTCGTTCAGCGATCTTAGGAATGTAGTGTTTGGCCGCTGGTAGACAAACATACTGATGCCGCCGTATTTCTCTTCAGTAACCGTGAAATCGTTAAAGTTGACGTGTGGATTGTAACCGTCAGTCATCCAGATAGCCGCAAATTTCTTGTAGACAACGGTCTGGTCAAGTTGTTTCTTCCACGACAGATATTCTTCTTCAGATGCATAGCTTCTGATGAAATCGTTCATGTCAATCATGCTCCGGTCGAAATAATAGATCAGGTCTTTTGTCTGCTGGTATGCTCCCGGCTCCACGAATGATGCCATCACCGTGTGGGTTTGTTGGGCCAGCTGTTCCAGTTCAGCTGTTTTTACTGCAGACAGGGGCAGTTGGTAGTGATCAGTTTGCTGTTCGAAGTATCTGTCGATAATATCTTTGTAGAATGTTTCACTACGGCCAAAGAGGGTAGGGACTATTGTGTTGTAAGGTGCACCGTTGGCGGGAATTTCGGCGGGCGAACCGATGATGTAGTCAGCCACATTGCGCAATTCATAGCAACTCTCGACACATTGGAACACGCAGCAATCGGCAAAGATGAACCGTAGGCGTGGCAGGTCGCTCAGTGCTTCAGCCATATCGGTTATGTTCATATAATAATAAGTACCGTCTGCTCGTTCCGCATCATAGGATCTGCGGCGGCTTGAAGTGCCTTCCTGCTTTACTTCCCATCCCGTGGAGTGTCCCCAGAGCACTAAACCATATTCGTTTACGTCCTGAGCTTTGCTGGTCATCCACTTGATGGCTGTGCGTAGCGTGGCAGGATCGCTTGTTTTGATATTGCCATCAAACGTATAAAGGCGAATGGTATCACCATTCTCAATTTGAAAAATACCGGGCGTGGTGCGATGGCTGTATAAGACATAGAGCTTGTCGTTGCCGGTCATCGTCTTCGAACCTTCCATCATTTCCATCAGGTCGCTTTTGGCATAGCCGCCATCACCCAGGTTGTTGTTGGCTGCCATATACACCAATACGGCGCGGCCAGGCTCAGGTGTTAGATTTTCTTCGCTATCGTGGCAAGCGGTGAGTAGAGCCATCAGGCCTATCGTGAGTAACAAATGTTTCATGTATGTCATATTTGCTGCAAATTTAGATAAAATTTCCAAATAACAAGCCTATAGAGATAAAAAAGTTACTAAATTACCCCAAAGATTTGGCTATTTGATAATTATTTGGTAATTTTGTAACTGATAAGATATTATTCTTATCAAGAAGAATATGACAGAAACAAACAATATATTATCTATTCTCGACGATTATACGCTTAGCAATGCGGATGACATTGCCAAGGAGATTGCCGACGACTTTCGCAAGCGTCGCATAGAAAAGAATCTCACACGCGACGTGGTGGCAGAGATATCAGGAGTTGCGGTGAGCAACATCATCAGGTTTGAGCAAAAAGGACTGATTTCACTAAAAAACCTCATAGACATTGCGATGGCTCTGGGCTACACTTCCGAGATAAAGAGTCTGTTCGCCCAACCAAAGTATTCCACTATGGAGGAACTGACACAAATTCGCAAGAACCGGAACAAAAAGAAAGCCCATAGGACATGATAAGGATAGAACAACTTAACGTAGAATACCATAACAGGCTGGTGGGGACACTTTCACTCACCCCGGACGACAAGATATGCGCCTTTGAATACGACAAGGCATGGCTTACCGACGGCTTCAGTATTTCCCCTCTGGAACTGCCGTTGCGTTCCGGGTTGTTTTTGGCAAAGCCGTCTCCCTTTTATGGCAATTTCGGCATATTTGAAGACAGTCTGCCTGATGGTTACGGACGTTATTTGCTCCATAAACTGCTGCAGAAGGAAGGCATAGATGATTCCCGACTTTCTGCACTCGACCGCCTGAGCATCGTGGGCAATGGCGGCATGGGAGCACTGACTTATCATCCGGAAACAATCATCCAGAACAGTAACGAGGTGACAGACTTCGATGTGTTGCAAGAAAAAGCTATGGAGGTTCTGAAGGAACAGCAAGACACCGATGCTGGTCTTTTGTTGTATAACAGCCGCAACAGCGGTGGCTGTCGCCCCAAGGCCGTGTTCTCAGACGATAAAGGCCACTGGTTAGTGAAGTTTCGCCATATTTACGATCCACAAGACATGGGACAGCAAGAGTACCATTACAATGAGACGGCAAGACAATGCGGTATCAACGTACCAGACTTCAGACTGATCAATGGACGATATTTCGCTTCGCGGCGGTTTGACATAGATGCCGAGGGCAACAGGATTCATACTGCAACGGCAGGAGGCTTGCTTTGCATATCACTCTCCAATCCTGTTCTCGACTATAGCAATCTGCTTGCACTGACGGGCTACCTCACACAGAATACTCAGGACGTTGAGGAGATGTACCGACGTATGGTATTCAATTACCTCACCGGCAACAAGGATGACCATTGCAAGAATTTCAGTTTTCTGGTGACACCAAACGACGCAGGCTGGCAATGGCACCTTGCACCGGCATACGACCTGACATTGTGTACTGAGGGGTACAATGGAGAACACGCCACGTCGGTCAACGGTACCGGGCATCCGACCCTGAAAGACTTTATGGCTGTCGGTAATAAGATAAAGCTCAAAGAACAACGGTGCAGGGAAATCATTGAAGAGGTTAAAAGTAATTGTGCAGATATCTTGTATTATAATGTGGGTGCGATATAAGTATATGTTTCGCAGGTGAAACAACAAAAAACGCTGTCGAAAGAATCGGCGGCGTTTTAAGTTTGTAAAAGAGAGTTACTTGGCGACGTAGAAGGTATCTATCTGAAGACCATAAAAGTTTTTCCCCAAGTAAGAAATATCTGCTTCGAGTTTTATGATTTTTCCATACTTATCCGGATCAGAAAAATCGGTTTCACTCAAGTGATAATCAAACTTCAGCTTATGCAACTTAGAGAAATCGATTCGGCGCCCATCAACAACAAGGAATTGGTCATAGAATTCAAAACTAAATCTTACTCCCCCCCCAGTAGCGCCATCATAGGAAATACTGTTAGGTTTCCAGTATGTGATATATTCATAATTGTAATAGAGGGGTGCATAATACCACCCACAGGGACGCACATCTGAGGGATAATCAGGGTTATCAAACGCATCACAAAGAGAGAACGTGTCGTCAACAGGTCGACTGGGATGATATGCCTCCCAATCACCTAGGGTAATTTTCACATAACCTTTATAGGGTGATTCTTGACAACGTATTGTTCCCAATGTGGAGAGTTGGTGCGATACCGTGCGGGTGTAGATACTGTCTCCAACATTAGTCCTTGTCCACGGATAGTAAATCCACCAATCATCTCCGTCTTCAAATTTTCCGAGTTCGTACTCATTTCCCACATGCATATCCACAAAATGCCCATAGTCATAAAACTCATCAGGCCCCACACGCTTACCGTTCGAATA
>CAMWKM010000125.1 GCA_947174835.1 uncultured Prevotella sp. | reverse complement strand
GCCTCCAAACGCATCGTTTGAAGCCTGCAAACCACCCGTTTGGAGCCTCCATTCATTGGCTAAAATGCCGTAAATCAGAAAAAAATCAATATTTGTCAGAAAAAAACATTGCAGTTTCAATATTTTTTAGTACCTTTGCAGTCAGTGTAACAACTACAACAAGACAGGCTGCATGATATTCAATAACTTTAAATATTTATCCCTTTCCATTTTGGCAGTATGCTCCATCGCATCCTGCACATCCGATGCTCCCGACAGCGGAATTGTCAGTTCGGATTCGGAGATGCGGTTTACCATTTCCGACGTAACACGCGCATCCATAACAACAAGCAATAACATAACATCCAAACCTTTTGTCGTCTATGGTGACATGAGATCTTCCCAAAAAGATTCTACAAATCCACTTTTTGTGATATTCAACGGAACCAAGGTGGAATACCAAGACAACAACTGGAATTATGAAAGTACGCAATATTGGTTTCCAGGCTATGAGTATTCCTTCGTGACGATATACCCTGAACCCGTTTTTGCAGGTCTCGAAGAACCTCAATATTCGAATTCTCAACTCTCTTTCAAATATACTCTTCCCGATGACTTTACAGACACTTCAGATCTTCTTGCAACCACACACCGGCGAAAGTATATCGATCGCGAGCAAACTCCGGCCACCCCTGTGAGTTTCAAGTTCTTTCACATCATGTCGAGACTAAACTTCTCGTTGGAATATAATGGGGCGGCCGATCAGATCACAATAACCAAGGTGGAACTGGAAGGGGTAAACAAAACGGGCACTTTTACCATCATTCCAGCACCCCTTTTGTCAGGCAGTGAACAGACCGACGATTACACTTTTTCTTGGACTGATATATCTGACAAAAGCACACTCACCACAGATGTCGGCATTGATGTGGCCGATGGTGAGACGCGCCCCCTCTTCCCCGACGACAATGCCCTGCTCGTGATCCCTCAGCCTGACAATAAGGACATCATCATGAAAATAACCTATACATTTGGCAACAACACGGAAGCTGAAGAACAAACCCTAACTGCACAGACACCTATAGGCGGCTGGGAGACAGGAAAGATATACTCATATTTCCTCACTGTCAATATTATTGAAGAGAAAAAAGACATGACCTTCAGTATCGAAGTGTCTGACTGGGAAGAGGGTACAAGTACAGATGTCATCGTACCGCGCAGATAACCTACAATCCCCTATTATAGAATGCAATAAGATTTACATATATGAATGCAATAAGATTTACATACTTAGCAATTGGAGCCACTCTTTTGCTTGCCTCGTGTGCGAAAGAGGAAGCCTCGGAACTTGGAATCCAGACGGGAGACAATCGGATATATTTCCGCACCTTTCTTCCAGAAATCACGAGTCGGGCTCAAACAATCAGCAAGGAGAATCTAAACGAATTTCATGTTACAGTCTTCAATCCGGCAGATTCTGACCAGAACGATAGTCTTCACGCATTCATCAACGATGAGGTGGTGATAAAGGATAGCGACAGCGAACTCTTCTCTTCCGAAAACTGTAAATGGCCAAGAAAAGGGAAAGATAACAAAGAACTCACTTTCTTTGCCTATTATCCTAAGCTGAATGAAGAAGCAACCCTTAAGAATGCCACTACGATCAGCGGCTCTAATGTAAATTTCGACTATAAGATAAAGGATTTCCGAGTATCCGAAGACATCTCGAAGCAGGTGGATTTTATTACGGCCTATACTACGGGATCAGTGAAGGCCAACTTGCTCTCTGGCATCAATTTTAATTTCAAGCACCAGCTGAGCCGTATTGAGATAAATGCCAAGGGCACGAACAAGAGTTGCAAAATAGAGATTGCAGGCATACGAATCGGAGGAATATATACGCAAGGCACCTATAATTTCAAAGCAGAGGAAGGGGCAGGAGACTGGACTATAGACGAACAGAAGAAAGAAAAAGTGGAGTATGTCTATTGCCAGAATGACAAAATCGTGACAATAGACAATACAGAAACCTGTGTCTCAATCATGGGAGGCCCGGAGGGGGGCAACTACGCGATGCTCCTGCCCGCCACATATACAAGCTGGGACTTGGCAAACAACAATACGGACTCGAGCAAGGGTCTGTATCTCAGCGTGCTACTGAGAATAATAGACAATAGTGGAAAACAGCAATATCCATATTTCGACAATAGCCAGGGACTAAACGCATTGAATATCCGGAAAGTGTATCTGGCGATTGGCGGTGATGGAAAGGTAACGGCCAATCTATATAAAGGGGACGGTGAGAAATATTACACTGACTCCTTAAAGACGATTGAATACAATGCCCCACAAGGAAGCGAAGTAAAAGAATTCGGTTGGGCTTCAGTACCCATTTCCGCTGAGTGGCAAGCTGGTTTTACCTACACTTACAATCTCGACTATACTTATGGAGTCGGATTGCACGATCCTTCTGAAACCGGAGATGTCTCCCCAAAGGCAGGTGATCCCGTCTTCAGTGATAGGGTTGGCATCACAGTCGATGTTAAAAGCTGGCAGTCCAGTACTCCTTCCAGCATAACGGTTCCGGGCTCCTAAACGCATTATTCATGAACGATAAAAGAATTATATATAGTCTATTGTCTGCATTGTCTGCGGTTATGCTTTCCTCCTGCTCACAAGAGGATTTGGCTTTGCATAGCCTCGCAGATGATGACGATGCTGTCGTTTTCATCTCTTCTTTGCCGGTTGTGACTACACGCTCCGATGGTGACACTGACAAAAACAGCCTTGACGCAGGTTTTCAAGTCACCGCATTCGCTCCGGAAGATGAGACAAAAATTGGGGCTTCAAACAAGCTCAACGAGTATTTTGCCGATCAGTTGGTGACGAAGACTCCCGGCATGGGCGATGCGTTCCGGTCGGATATGTGCAGATGGCCCGCAAACTCAGGCTCAAAGAAAGGCACTCTCAAGTTCTTCGCTTTTTATCCCTCATGCGAAGCCCTGAGAGAAAGCGTCGGAGTAGCCTCCAATTCAAGCTATTTCGTCCTCAGCAACACATCTAAAAAGACTACTACAAGTGCAACTTATACCTACACCTTGACCAAGTTTAAGATAAACAGTGACATATCTAAGCACGTGGATTTCGTAGCGGCTACTGCCGAAGGAAATAAAACTCAACATCTCTATTCAGGGGTTACGCTCACTTTTGCACATCAACTGAGCCGTGTAGATATTCAGGCTTGGGGAGCACCAACCTCCTACGAGCTTGAGATAGCGGGAGTCAGGATGGGAAATGTCTATATGGAAGGTACTTGTAATTTCTCAGGCACATGGACATCACAATCAACAAGAGGTATTGTGGAATATATCTACGGAGAAGGTGACAAAATTATTTCCGTCGGAAAAAGCAAGGACAAGAACAAATCAGCAGCAACAGCTGTATCCATAATGGGCAATGGCGGTCATGCTATGGTTATTCCCGGCTCCTATTCTGCATGGAATAAGTCTAAAACGGGTACAGGATCGTATTTTAGTGTTCTTCTTAGAGTTAATGACAAAGCCGGCAAATTGCTCTATCCTTATATAGAGGGCGCAGACCTGAATGCAAATAAGAAAGCTGAGGATATGAAAGTAGTTTATCTTTCTATTGAAAAATCCTCCGGCTTGGTAAAGAAAAGGCTCTATAAAAAAGACGGAGATTATTACACATCTGATAAATTCTCTGTAGAATCAATATATAATATCCCGGATGATGAGGAAATAAGAAGTTACGGTTGGGCCGCCGGACCCATTTCATCTACAACATGGAGAGCAGGCACCCAATACACTTTAAGGCTCGGTTACAGTTCGGGGGTCGGAGTCATGGATCCTTCCGATCTGTTCCCTGGAAAACCAATCATTTCAGAGCCGAATTTTGAAGTTGAGGTTAGTCCATTTGAAGAACAGGATTGGGTTGACGTGACTGACAGAATCTCTATTAACCCTTAATCTGAGTTGACTTGGCAAATTTTGATAATGATTAAATTTATGAGATATAATATACTACATATCACCCTCATGCTGCTCGCCACATTGGCATCTGCAACCTCTTGCTCCTCCGACAGCGATCCCGATCTGCCGGAGACTGCGACGAAGCAGGAGATCCTGTTTGATGTCAATAACGCCACAAGGGCAACCGTCACTTCTTCAATAACATCAGGATCATTTCTTGTTTTCGGAGAATTCAATACAAATACATCCTATTCCAACGGAGTCCTCATTAATGGTGAATATTTCAAAGGTATCAAAACTGTTTTCAACGGTAACAAGGTGACCAATTCCTCTTCCAAATGGTCTTGCACAGACAACAAGCAGTATTGGCTTGTGGGGCAGGAATATTCTTTTGTGGCTATACATCCTTATCCCTCCACCACAGATCTTAAATATTATTCATTTTCTGAATCAGATTCAAAGGTTACGTTTAATTATACTCTCCCGCAAGATCTGTCTAAAATGGCTGATATTCTTGTAGCAGCTGACAGAAGAAAATTTTTGTATGACAGTAACGGATCAGCAACTAAAGTCAAACTTAAATTCAAACATATTCTGTCGCAAATTGATATACAGGTCGCCATTGACGAGAATCGTATGTATGAGGACGAAACCGACAAGGAAACATACCCATACAACAAGGATGAATTCATACGGTTCCATCAGATTGATTTCTACGGAATAAAGGACTCTGCCACGTTCACTTTCGCTCCGGAAGGTTCTCCCGGTGAGGCTGCAACAAATCAATGTGATATAACTGAAGCTATCGCTGACAATGTGAAAAATACTACATATTTCTTGGAGTTAAGTAATTCAAGTGATATCACCAACAATAAGGAGTTTAAGTCTATCATTCCATCTAAGCAGGCCCTGTTGATGCTCCCGCAGTCTTTCGCTGCTGACTCAGAGGCAAAAATGGTTTTGACCTACTCTATCAATGGTGATACTGAAAGAAAGAAACAGATTAATCTCCCTTTCCATGATTTCTCTTGGGAAATAGGGAAAAAATACACCTACAAATTCACCGTCTCAAATGTTTACTCCGGTCAAGTCAAGGATGGCAAACTGGAGATTAAGATCAACGACATTATTGACGACGGTGCCGACGAGAAGTGGGTTCAGGACACTGAGAAGATGGAGTGGATTTTTAACGCCGTGTGAGGTTGAATTTGATGATTTCTTAAAAGATGAATAGACACAAATTAATTTTTAATATCCGATGGATGTTTGGCATTCTGCCGGCATTCCTTTTTGGAGCGATTTTGCCTGTTAGTCTCAATTCCTGCTCCGATGAACTGTCCGGTTATATCGATGATGACCCGGCTATAGAGGATGAACGGATTTCTCTCCCCTTGGCTATCTCTGTCGCTCCCATGCAGGCTGTAGATCTGGGAACCCGTGCTGTCGAGTATGTCGAGGCTACGGATGATGAAAAGAAAATCACCGATTTCTGGTTTATCGAATATAATGAGGAGGGTACCCGTGTTGGCAAACCTGTTTATTATCAAATTCCCGATGAGGCTCATATTTCTTATTCTCTCGAGAACTTCGATATCATTCTGCCTCGCGAAAATGGACAGAAATACAAATGTGTCCTGATTGCTAACACCAGAGACGAAAACATGTTTAATGAGCACAACCGCTCCAAATTCAGCACGCTCGATTCTCTTCGCAATTTCGACAAGGATATCACCAATCAGGAAGATTTGTTCAAACCTGAGGAAGGCAGATATCTCCTCATGAGCGGTTGGCAAGAGATCACTAAGGAAACAACGGAAATAAAATTTGATCTTATCAGGAATGTCAGCAAGGTACGCGTCAGACTCACGAATTTTCCTGATGATCTCCTAATACCAAAATATTTTCAGTGGTGTGACGTCCCTTTCGGCAAGGTGTTCCCTCATGGCACCAACACCAACTATCAACAGCAGGTAAGCCGCAACTGGCGTCAGCATGATGATTTCCAAATTCTGCGTACAGATGTACATCCTGACGGGTATGACTACTATATCCCTTGCAATACTTGGATTCCGATGCCGGGTGAGGATAATGGATCTACCGACAGCGGTGCTTCCGGTAGGGAAGAAGATCCGACATACTTCGACATCGTATGTCATCTCAATACTGACAACGAAGACATCAACGTCGATGATGTTCCAATTGACGATCATGCTCTCTATAAGTTTCAGATTTATCCAAGCAGGGATAAGAAAAAGCAATTCAATTTCCAGCCAAATCACTACTATGAGATAGATATTGCAATAAATGGTATTCCTGACCCGGAGAAGGATCCTTTCTTTAATGAGTTAGGCTATACCCACCTCCGCGGATCCAACTGCTATATCATCGACCCGAATGCCAAGGATGTCTTCAAACTTCACCTCGACCAGATCAATAAGTTCTGGCAGCTTTATGAAGGAAAAGATTTCTTAGGAGAAAACTCGGACCATAAAAACGATGAATGGGTAGCGGAAGTGATCTGGCAAGATACTGATGTGCGTATCTTGGACTTCTCTTTCGCAGAGGATGAAGACTCATTTAAGGATTTGTCTAAATTCGATGGCAAAGGAAACACTTATTTCACTTTCTGCCCCACCGGCAGCGGAGTTGGAAATGTAATTATCGGTGTCCGCAAGAGAGTTCCTGACGGTGAACCAATTCCAGACCCCGATAAACGTGAGTATTTCTGGAGCTGGCATATATGGATCACTGAGTATAAGCCGGATGAGTGTCCGGATAAATGGGGTGGTTCCTATAATGAATGGCTTCCTGATAAAACGGTTTATCCCGTGACAGGCGGAGAAGTACACACGTATATCAACACCATTTGGGAGGCTACTAATGATAATATTGTAAAACATAGATTTCTGATGGATAGAAACCTCGGAGCATGGTCTGCCAATCCGGATGATGGATATCGCACATTCGGTTTCTTTTACCAGCGCGGCCGAAAAGATCCTTTTCCTATTGGCGACACCGAGATACAAAAGGTTTATGACATTGACGGCATAGAAATCGAAGCTTTCAATATTGGATTATCCAATATGATTACTGTCTCAGAAAAAGTATCTGTCGATAAGAGCGTAAATAACCCTTATAAGTTTGTCAACATTGATGAATGGTTTAACGACAATTTTAATGATAAATACCAGAGTAGTTGGTTTAACAATAAAACGAATGCTTCACCTTACACAGAAAAATGTATCTTTGACCCCTGTCCTCCGGGATGGATGATACCTCCAAAAGAGGCCTATCAAATTGATCAAGATGGAACTTTCGGCCCCAAAAGTGGCGGCAAA
>CAMWKM010000124.1 GCA_947174835.1 uncultured Prevotella sp. | reverse complement strand
GTACAGAAATTATTTAATCAGTTCAGTTTTGACGACATTGTCAAGGCTTTGCAGAACACACACCGAAATGATGAGTCAATATGCGACTTGGCTTCTTACAAAGAGGCATTTGACACGCTTTGCAATATCAAGTTTGAGGGCAAGGGTGGCAAGGTTACTTTTGACGTAACACCACCTGAACATCGGTTTGACCCAGACAACCTTCCTTTGCTTGCAAACGATGTGGAAGGCGACCTGTGGGAAAACATTGTCGGCAAAGAGGTCGTAAAGCCGGAAGACAATCCTTTTACTGATGCAGAACTTATAGCTGCCATTCTTTGGGGTGCAACCTTTTATGGTTTCAATCCACATGAAAAATGGGAACCCAACGAAGTGTTCTATACTAAATATGGAGAACGAGCACAACAAATTGAGCGAAAACTCTATCTGCCATATCTCAGGAATAAGAGAAAAGCTTCTGAACTAAAAGATTCCTCTTTACCGATACCGTTTGGCGTTACATTCTCATTGGAGGATTGGGATCTGATAGTATGCCGTAAAGAGCATCAAAACAGACAAAAAAGGAAACGGTATTATCGCATGGAGAAGAGATACAAATGGTTGATGAAACTTGACAAGCGCCACCATTTAATTGATACGATTAGAACCTCAACGGGGATTTCTCATGATGTATTGGCAGAAAGAATACTCAATGCCAAAGCTATTCATGAGACATGGTATGAATCGCATACATACGGGAAAAAAGACCGAATTGAATATATCACTGATTTAATTGGCTACTATTCGTCAGTTTTCAGCACTCTTTTTACTGATGTCAATGAAATCAACATTATTGTTTATACTTCTCAGGACTATTCTTTAGCAGACAACGAATATCAGTCTTTAAAGGATTTTTTTGCTTCTTTTTTTAAAGATACTCAGTGGAACTTGTTGCAAGGTTTTGACAACCATATAGGTCTTGAACTTTCTATGCAATTCATCGGTATATCTAATTTAACGTAAGTAATAAAAAATAGAAGCAATACTCCAATCCGGAAGAATTGCTTCTCTTTTCTTTCTGCTTATCACAATATTCTAATTCAATTTCTTTCCCTCAATACGTTTCGCTTTGGCTTCCGAAGTCTCCGATAACTGACCTTTCAAATATTCCTCGATAATCAGACCTGCGACAGGAGCAGCTAAATCGGCACCAAAGCCACCGTGTTCTATATAGACACAAACAGCAATCTTGGGCTCGTTCATTGGGGCAAAGCCGATAAATACCGAATGGTCGGCACCCGGATTCTCCACGGTGCCCGTCTTGCCACAAATGGGATAAGTGGTCTTGATACTGGTGGCCGTTCCCTTGTCGACAGCCCATCGCATACCTTCAACCACAGGCGGATAAGCCTCTGGCTGCACCTTGGTCTGACGCTTGGTCAGATACCGTTTGTTCTGCGTATCTTTATGGATATGGGGCACGTAGAACCAGCCTCTATTTGCAATGGTTACAGCCAGATTACAGAGTTGCAACGGTGTGCAGGTCACATCCCCCTGCCCCATACCGGCCCACCAGATGGTCTTACCATCCCAGCCATCTTTATAGCGACGATTCAGATAGTCTGCCCCGGCCAACAGGCCTCCCTGCTCACCCTCAATGTCAATATGCATCGGGCCACCCAGCCCCATGCTCTGCATATAGGAGCGCCAGATGGTGATAGCCTCATCGCGAGTCTCATACATAAAATCATCGTTGATCATTGAAGCAAAGGTCATCAAGAACCATGTATTGCACGACTGCGCCAAAGCATCTTTCAGAGCCAACGGTGAACGATGCTTGTGACAGCCCACCTTGATATTGCCATCAGTAATTCCCTCCTTACACTCCACAGTAGTCTCGGTGGTGATGATACCTTCTGAAAGAAGTGTCAGCGCCTGAGCCGTCTTGAAGGTAGACCCAGGAGCTTGTGGCTTACCAATGGCCTGACGGACATCGCTTCCATTAGGGGTGTTGGTAGCGATGCACAGAATCTCGCCATTATCGGGATTGATAGCAACGACACTGCCTGTCTTACCTTTCAACAACCGCTCACCCAGCTGCTGCAACAAGGGCCGAACAGTCAAGGGGCCATCCGTCGGCAATTGTTGGGCACTGGTCATGGAAAAGCCCATCACCAGTGCTGCAAAAAGTGATATAACCTTCTTACTCATCCATCTGGAACAGCGGATCCTCAGGCATTACCATAACGGGCTGCGTCTGATAAGCCTGCATCACCTTGGCAGGAACAAACTCATTAGGAACAACCAAGCGGAACATATACTCGCGCAACCAGCGGTCGGTCATGATCAAACAGCCATGCTGTCCCCATGTTGCGCCCCATGAATTTTCCACCTTCCACTTTGTGGCCTTGCCATTCGAATCAAGATCAACGGCAGTGAGGGTCATGGCATGAGTAGAGCCACTATCGAACGTGGCGATGCGCTCGGCCTTATTCATGCCGAAAGTTGTGCCGAAGAGCGAACCATAGTCGAAATTCTCGGTATCGGCATAGCCACGCTTACGATCAAGCATCTTGCCCACGTCATAACTGCTGTAGAGCTTGTGACCAGCACGCAGGGCATCGATAGCCATCGCCTCAATATCATCCATAGGCAGGTTGACATACTTCCAGTTGTGACCATCGTAGGTATGACGGTCATATTCCACCTCATAGGTCTTATAATACTCACGACGCGGATCGTTCATCACCATAATAAACGTGCCGTTCAGGTTCTGACCCACCACCTCTTGATAGAATGACTGCGGGGTGTACTCTTTAGCCTCGCCCACCGTGCGGCCTTTCTCGTTCTTAAAAGCATAAGTAAACTTCTGGGGCGGTTCACCGATAGTGTACTGCAACATGTGGTAGATCTGGCCGAGCATACGGGTCTTGGCACTCTCAATGTCCGATGCCTTCTTACCATTCTGCACCATAGTGCGCAATCGGAGACCATACTCACGCAGCTTGGAGGCAATCAAAGAACGAGCCTTCGACGTATTATCGCTGCTATACGACTCAGGCATCACCTCGGCTGGCACCAGTCCGTACTTTTCCGTCAAGTCGGCTACGCCACAGAAAGTGCCGCCGTCACCGATAGGTGAATGGAAAAAGAACTGCACACGCTGATCGTCAATGGGTTTCTTTGCCGTATCAATACAGCCCTGAAGCATCAAATTAGCTTTCTCCAACTGATCCCAGAAAAACAGATAAGCTTGCGAAAACTCCACGACAAGCGAATCGGTGCGCAGATTGAAGTCGCTACGCAATACGTTCATACCGCTGAACATCCAGCAACGACCACTCGACTTCTGATCGGTAATTGACTGTCTTTTGGTCTCGATACTGAAGTACGTGTCCAGAGCTTTGTCGTTCTCGTGGTTCTTCGCCAGATTATCAATAGCATTGCCGGCAATGGCGTTCATCAAAGCCTTGTCGGAGGCTTGCAACTGGTTTTCCTTCTGAATGTCACTGAGCATTTTCTCACTGATGCCCCCATTCTTAGTCTGAGCCGTAGCCGTCATAGCCAGACAAAAACCGATAAATAAAAAATTCCTTCTCATATTCATTTCTTGTTTTGGGGTACAAATTTATATAAAAATCCCGAAATATAAGCCTGTCGGGAAAAAAAAACTTTCTGTCATTCCCCAGAATGCTTGCTTTTTGAGGTCAAAACCAAGAAGTTCTATGGAATAACCGTTCGGAAAATCCACCTATAAACTTTCGTTGTCAGCAGTGATAAATCTCAAAAATTCTTTGTACCTTTGCAGCCACTATGCCACAAGAACAATCATCCATCAAGGAACGGCAACGCTTTAAACTGAAAGAGCCGCGACGCTACAAAGTCATCATCTACAACGATGATTTCACTTCTATGGATTTCGTTGTCAAGATACTGACGGAAGTATTCTTCAAGAGTCCGGCTGAAGCCGAACGACTGATGCTGCAAGTGCACCGCTCCGACAAGGCCGTAGTAGGTATCTACACCTACGACACTGCCGTGTCGAAGGTGCAGAAAGCCTCTTCGATGGCCCGCAATGAAGGGTTTCCTCTGCGACTAACTTACGAACCGGAATAACTATGCCCCAGATACAATATACCAAACGACTGAAAGAGCAACTGGAAGAGGCAGTGCAGCTATGCGCCTCCAACCGCCACGAGTTCGTGACGCCAGAACATGTGCTCACTGTCATCATGCAAGACCATCTGTTTGTCAACGTGCTCGACGACTACTGCGATACCGCCTTCATCTATGAACAACTAAAAGGGCGGCTCGACGAGATGGAAGCCGTGCCACAGGAGATGGGCTATCTGCCACAATTCTCTGCACAGTTCAATCAACTGATGGAGAGAAGCTACGATCAGATGGTCAGCAGTGGCAGGCAGGAGCTTGACACCCCACACATCATACACTGCCTGTTGGAATTGGACGATTCATGGGCTGCCTATCTGTTGCAGACAGGTCTACAAGACAACGAAAGTGAGTTTATGAGTGACCTCATTTCCAACTACGAGCTCATTGACGAGGCTACTGATGAGGATGCGGAAAAAAGCGAGGCAGACAATAGTTGGAGACGGCTGGTAACCTGCATGAACGACGTGCTGGACCGGAAAAATCCCCTCATCGGTCGCGAAGCTGAACTGGAACGCACCATTCAGGTGCTCTGCCGACGGGACAAGAACAACCCGTTACACATCGGAGAACCTGGCGTTGGAAAGACGGCATTGGTCTACGGACTGGCCTCCCGCATTGAGCATGGCGATGTTCCCAAACGACTAAAAGACAGCAATATATATATGCTCGACTTGGGAACGATGCTGGCAGGCACACAATATCGAGGTGATTTCGAGAAGCGCATCAAGCAGGTGATGGATGGTGTGGCCAATGAAAACAAGAACAACATCATCTACATCGACGAGATACACAACCTGGTGGGAGCCGGTGCCGTGGGAGAAAGCAGCATGGATGCCTCAAATATGCTGAAACCTTACTTGGAGCGGGGCGACCTGCGCTTTATTGGTTCTACCACCTACGAGGAGTACAACCGCTACTTCTCGAAGTCAAAGGGACTGGTGCGTCGCTTTCAACAGATTGACATTCTGGAGCCGACCGTCGAGGAGACCATCCACATCCTGAAGCAATTGCGCCCCCAATATGAGGAGTTTCATCAGGTGGTCTATGAGGATGCGGCCTTGGAATATGCCGCCAAAGCCAGTGCCAAATATATGGGCGATCGTTTCCTGCCTGATAAAGCCATCGACCTGATGGACGAGGCCGGTGCCACCATAGAACTGAAAGCAAATGCCGCTGACCATTCTATTCTCTCAGACTCTGCCAGTTCGGCGAGGGTCGTCACCAAAGACCTCATCGGTGAGATTCTGGCAAAGACCTGTAAGATTGACGCTTTGGCCACAAAGGACGATGACCATGAGAAACTGCAAAGCCTCTCCCCCCACCTACTGGAAAAAATCTACGGGCAGGACGAAGCCATACGACAAGTGGTCGAAGCGGTACAGATGTCAAAAGCAGGGCTGCTTGACGACAATAAGCCAATGGCCTCACTGCTCTTTGTCGGACCGACAGGTGTCGGCAAGACCGAGGTGGCACGCGTGTTGGCAAGTGAACTGGGCATTGAACTGGTGCGCTTCGACATGAGTGAATACACGGAGAAGCATACCGTAGCCAAACTCATTGGCTCTCCTGCCGGATATGTCGGCTATGAGGATGGCGGTCTGCTGACCGATGCCATCCGCAAGACCCCCAACTGCGTGCTGTTGCTTGATGAGATAGAGAAAGCACATCAGGATATCTACAACATTCTGCTGCAAGTGATGGACTATGCCCGACTGACCGACAACAAAGGACGAAAGGCCGACTTCCGCAACGTCATCCTCATCATGACCTCCAATGCCGGTGCACAATATGCCGGACAAGCCCGCATCGGTTTCCAAAGTTCTGTCAGCCGAGGCGAGGCAATGCTCCGACAGGTCAAAAAGACTTTTAAGCCAGAGTTTATCAACCGACTGAGCGGCACCGTAGTCTTCAACGATATGGATCGCCAGATGGCCACCCTCATCCTCCGCAAGAAACTGCGCGAGTTGCAGGAGAAACTGACAGCCCGACAAGTGGAAATGACACTCAGCGACGAGGTTTTCAATCAATTGCTCAACGAAGGTTTCACCCACGAATATGGAGCCCGCGAAATGGATCGTGTCATCAACCAACGACTGAAACCTCTACTGATGCGCGAAATTCTTTTCGGAAGCCTCAAGCAGGGTGGCGCCATCACCATTAGCAAAATATAAAGAAACGATGGTCTACCAACTTGACAACGAACTCTGGTTCCCCGATCCTCGTCTGGCTGACGACGATGGTTGTCTGGCCGTAGGTGGCGACCTTAGCGTAGACCGTCTGCTGCTGGCCTACCAGCACGGTATATTCCCGTGGTACTCGTTTCGCGACAACGACCAGCCCGTGTGGTATTGTCCTCACGAACGATTTGTCATTTTCCCAGACGAGATCCATATATCCCACTCCATGCGCACATTATTGAACAAAGGGATATACGAGTTCAGTATCAACAAGGACTTTGACGGTGTCATTCACAATTGCAGCCAACTGCGTATCGAAGAAGAAGGCGCATGGCTTGGCGAAGACATCATCCGCGCCTATACTGAACTCCATCGTCAAGGCTTTGCCGCCAGCATTGAGGTGTGGAAAGACAATCGACTCGTCGGAGGGCTATATGGTGTCAACATCGGCAATGTATTCTTTGGCGAAAGCATGTTCTCCCTCGTCCCCAGCGGTTCAAAGCTGGCCCTTATCCATCTGGCCCGCACCATGCAGCAAATGGGCGGCACCCTCATCGACTGCCAACTGAAAACCGCCCATCTGGAATCAATGGGCGGTCGATACATCAGTTACGAAGAGTATATGCGCATTATTCGCCAGTAAATTTACAGCGATGTAATTTCTACTGCTTAATAAGTATGAAGCCTCCAACCGTCTCGTTTGAAGCCTCCAAACCACCCGTTTGAAGCCTTCATTCATTGCTTATTTCGCATAAGCTACTACAAAATCTGTGATTGCAAAAAATATTTTCCTAACTTTTTTTCGATTTATAACGTCATAACGTCACTTTCTTTATAACAGACTGAATATTAGACTGTTTCGAGTGACGTTATATTAGTGACGTTTATTTCATAACGTCACTTTCGTATAATCCTATTATACAAGAGTATTCTTTTTATGCTTAGTATCTGAAATGACTTATACTGATATAGGTAGACACATTTAGTAACAATTAAAATGTGTAATATT
>CAMWKM010000123.1 GCA_947174835.1 uncultured Prevotella sp. | reverse complement strand
GGAGAAAATGGAAACACCTTAATGTCACTTTGTCACTGTCACTTCGTGTCATTTTTCCCCATAAATGCGAGCCGTCACATCAAGGCGGAAGAAATGACGGATCGAAGCCCTCGATATGACGGCTCATGAAAAGTGGCCGAATTGGTGCTGAAAAGGAGACTTTTCTTATCCCGAACTGACGTATTTCTTATGTCAAACTCGCGTTAATTATAGAACGAGGCTGAGCAAAAGCTTAGCTATCGCAGAAATAATCCAAGCAAGGGTTGTGGTGTAGAGGGCAGAGAAAAGTGCCCATCGCCACGACCCTGTTTCATTCTTGATTGCCACAACAGTAGCGAGGCATGGAAAATAGATAAGTACAAAAAGCAGATAGGCATAGGCTACAGGAATGGTAATACCATCGGCCTGCATCAATTGGTGCAGATGGGTGTACTTCCAGCTATCTTCCCCGTCAGCAAAACTGTCATCATCGGAAAAACTATTGTCACCACTATAGAGTACACCAATGGTACTTGCCACAATTTCTTTAGCACCAATACCTGCAATGAGACTGACATCAAGTTTCCAATTGAAGCCTTGAGGAGCAAAGAGCGGCTCAACAATCTTGCCCATACGTCCAATGTAAGACTGCTCCTGCTGTTGCTGAATCGTGAGACTATCGTTATGAGGAAAGTACCCCAGCGCCCAGACAAGGATACTGGCAACGAGGATAATACCACCCATTTTTTTGAGATACTCCTTACCTTTCTCCCATGTATGACGTACAATTGCCTTGGTCGTAGGCCAACGATAAGGAGGCAATTCCATTACAAAAGGTGTATCTTCACCCTTGAAAACAAAGGTAGTAAAAACTTTGCTGACAATGACTGAAAGAAGAATCCCGATAGCATAGAGTGAGAGCATAATCCATGAACGATACTGCGTAGCGAAAAAGGTGCCGATAATCATGATATAAATCGGAAGACGGGCTGAGCATGACATAAATGGGAGTATCATCATCGTTATGAGACGTGAGCGACGACTCTCAATCGTACGTGTGGCCATTACAGCCGGCACATTGCAACCAAATCCCATTACCAAGGGGATAAACGACTTGCCATGAAGCCCAATCTTATGCATCAAACGATCCATAATGAAAGCAGCACGCGCCATATAACCAGAGTCTTCCATCAAAGATATGAAACTGTAGAGAATCAATATTTGTGGCAGAAAGATTATGACACTGCCAACACCACCGATGACGCCCTCAACCAGCATTGAACGCAGAGGGCCTTGTGGCAAGATCTGCCCTACCCAATCGCCAAACCAAGCCACACCAGACTCTATCCAGTCCATCGGATACTGTCCTAAAGCAAAGGTGGTATGAAACATGATGAAGAGGATTGCGAAAAAGATGGGGAGCCCCCATATTTTATGGGAAAGGATATGATCAATAATATGGGTAGTGCGATAAGTATCCTCCTTTGTACCTGTTTTGTAACCCGCTTCTTTCAATGCACCATTTATGAAACCATACTTAGCATCCATAATTGCCGTCTCGGAGTCACTGCCCATCTCCTCTCTCACACGGGCATCAGCCATATCACGAGCCAGCAACAGTTGCCTGCGCTGCGCCGTCATATTTTCCTCTGTCAAATGTTGCCCCACATATTGCAACACATGACTGTCATGCTCCAGTAGTTTAATAGCCAAATAGCGAGTGGAATAACGCTGACGAATATGTTCATCAGCTTTCAAGAACTGCTGTATGTGACTAATACCCTGTTCTATTTCGTGACCGTAGTTAATATGCAGATGTCGAGTAGTCCCCTGCTTGTCCTCATAGGCTTGGATGGCAGTACGAAAAAGTGCTTTGACACCACGCCCCGACTTGAAAGAGGTAGGAATCATGGGTATCCCAAAGAGTGACGAAAGCATGGCAATGTTTACCGTATCACCACGACGCTCAAACTCATCAAACATATTGAGAGCGCAGACCGTACGCACGTTCATATCAACAAGTTGGGTAGTCAGGTAAAGGTTTCGCTCCAAATTACTAGCATCAATAACATTGATAACTACATCAGGCATTTTGTTGGCCAAATGCTCACGAACATATAGTTCTTCGGGCGAATAGCATGAAAGCGAATAGGTGCCAGGCAGATCTGTAAGCAGAAACTCATAACCGAACATTTCGGTATGAGCCTCCGTAGCATCAACGGTGACCCCCGAGTAATTGCCTACATGAGCATGAGCCCCCGAAGCATAATTGAAAAGCGAGGTTTTACCACAATTAGGATTACCAACCAAAGCTACATGAATGGTACGACGCTCACGCAGAGCCACATGTTGCAAAAAGTCATCCTCATGCCCCTGGTGTATCTCGTAAGACTGTTGACCATTCTCCAAAAACTCCGACACGACTTCTATCTGATCAGCTTCTTGATGACGCAAAGATACTTCATAGCCCATCAGTTTATACTTCACTGGATCTTGTAAAGGAGCATTGAGCAACACCTCCACGGTCTTGCCCTTTACAAATCCCATTTCAATAATACGCTTACGGAATCCTCCGTGCCCCAACACTTTGACGATGATGCCACGCTCACCGGTCTTCAAGTCTGATAATTTCATCGTGACTGCAAAGTTACAACTTTCCCGCCAATGCCACAATACCTAAAAATAATGATTCCAGCACACTTAAATACTCAGTTCATCAAGAACCTTGATGAGTTTCTTATCAAATGGCTTGTCGGTACGAATGCACTCAGAAAAGGGCACATAGACAATCTCATTATTACGAATGCCCACCATTACATTACGCTGCCCTTGTCGGATGGCATCTATGGCTCCAACGCCAGTGCGCGAAGCCAAAATGCGGTCGTGTGCCGAAGGCGAACCACCACGCTGCAAGTGTCCTAAAATGGAAACACGCACATCGAATTCCGGGAACTCTTTCTTCACACGGTCGGCATAATAGAGTGCACCGCACTCAGGACTTTCAGAGACAATGACGATACACGACTTCTTTGATTTGCGAATACCACGACCCATAAACAACGCTAACTGGTCAACATCGGTCATGTCTTCAGGAATAATTGCAGCTTCAGCACCACAGGCTATAGCCGAATTTTGGGCCAAGAAGCCGGCATCGCGTCCCATTACCTCAACGAAAAAGATACGCTCATGGGAATTGGCCGTGTCACGAATACGATCCACGCACTCCATAATAGTATTCATCGTGGTATCATAGCCAATGGTCGAATCGGTGCCATAGAGATCATTATCAATAGTACCAGGCAATCCGATGACAGGAAAATCAAATTCCATACCAAAATTGCGAGCACCAGTCAACGAGCCATTGCCACCAATAACCACCAAAGCGTCAATTTCTTCTTTCTGACAAGTATCATAGGCTTTCTGCATACCCTCCTTGGTCATAAACTCCTTCGATCGAGCGGTCTTCAAAATTGTACCTCCACGAGTAATAATACCGCTTACATTCTCAGTAGTAAACGATTTTACCTCTCCTTTGATCAGTCCATCATATCCACGATAAATGCCCTTAATATCGAAACCATTATAAATGCCTGCGCGTGTAACAGCACGAATGGCTGCATTCATGCCAGGTGCATCACCTCCAGAGGTCAAAATGCCAATCGTCTTGATTCTTGTCATATCTTCTTAATAAATTTAGGACACAAAGTATATTTCTGCCCACAGGATAGCCAATCCCACCAGCCAGCCAAGAAACACTTTAAACGTGATGTTCTTAAAATACCACCCTAAATGAATATGCTCCATTTTCATCAGGGCCATACCACTGGCACTACCTACCGAGAGCAGACAACCACCCACGGCCGTACAATAAGCAATAACTTTCCAATAGGCTCCATTCTGCGCATAGTCACCTGCATTCCATACATCATAAAAAGCAATATCGCTCACAGCAATAGTAAACGAGTCGACAAGACAACTAAGTAACCCAGAGAGAATGCCTACAACCCACAGATTGTCAATATTTGAGTCAATCCAATCAGCCACATTAGCCAATACGCCAGTCTCTCTGATAACACCTATACCCAACATAATGCCCATAACAAAAAGCAACTGTTGATAAGCCTCATACTGAATGACACGTGGCACGCGGTGACGCGACATCTGATCAGTATTGATCAATTTACGATTGAAAGCCTCGTTAACCACCCACAGTACACCGAGTACAACCAATGCACCCAAAAAAGCAGGCAAACGAGTAATACTGAGAAACGTAGGCACAAACCATAGGCCGCCAATAGCGACAATTAGCATCAAGATACGCTGCCAACGATTCAAACGAGTATCGTCACCGCGGAAAGGTGCTACAATCCACTCAATATCAAGCCTTGAAGGTAACTGGCGATTAATGAAAATCGTGGGTACGACCCATGCTGTTATCGCAGGTAGAACTAAATAAGATGAAAAATGAGTAGCCGTTACAGCCTCATTGCTCCATAAAATAAGTCCAGTAGGATCACCTATGACAGTAAAGCATCCACCACAAATAGCTGCGAGCATAATAGCAGAACCAATAAGCATACGCTGCGGACGACTCTTTACGATGTCACGCATGATGATAAGCATGACGATAGTGGTCGTCAGGTTATCAAGATTGGCCGAAAGAATAAAGGTAGCCAAAGTTATAGTCCACAGCAGACGCTTAGAGTTGCGTGTGCGAATCCACTCACCGATAAAATCAAAACATCCGTTATTGTTGAGAATCTCAATAATCGACATGGTGGCCAGCAGATACATTACAATGGCAGCAGCCTTACCCACATATTTGAGAAAGATACTGTCATAGATGAAGTTTTTCACGTTCTGACTGCTGGCCTCTGTGTCACCCAAAAATTCAGCGTATGCACCGGGATGCAAAGCCATGACAAAATCAGTACCCCAACAAATGTACACCACCCAGCCGATAGCGGCAAGGAAAATGGCAATGGCACTCTTGTTCACGCCTGTCAAGTGTCCCGTCGCTATCAGCAGGTAACTGAGTATCAGCAGCAATACGATGATCAGCGTCATCTCTATCTTTCTCTTAGAGAATTATTGTTTACTTAGTCTTGGTCGTATCAACAGGAGTTGCACCCTTTTTGTAACGACGATTCATCCCATTAATGACCTCTTCAGTAATATCATATTTTTTGTCAGCCAACAGGACAGCAGCCTTGTTGACAATCAGGTCGTACTTCTTATCAGCGTTATAATCGGCCAAGAAGTGATCAAGACTATCTTGAAAAGCTTGCAGGAACTTAGCCTGTTCATTGGCCAACTCCGTCTCCAAGCGCTGTTGCAACTGCATTAGATTATTCTGTTCACGCTGAAGAGATGCCTGAGCATTCTCCGCCTGCTCACGACTTGTGAATCCGTTATTCTGCAACTTTTGCTGAAAGTTAGCTACATTGCGCTCCAGTTGTTGGCTCTTGCTCTGAATTGTATTACGTGCATTAGTACCTTTCTTTTCCAATTCGAGTGAAGTTTCTTTTGCAAACTCATACTGAGCAGTCAGCGAATCAATCTCAATGTAAGCAATACGCATACCGCCAGTCTGAGCACTATCGGCCACTACAGGCCCATCCATCTTGGGCGTTGAGTTGTCACACGAGTTCATTACAGCCGTCATAGCAACGATTGTCAGAAGCGTAAAAAAATTCTTTTTCATTTCTTTTGGTATTATTGATTGTTTAACTATTTCGTTCACTTACAGCCAAGCGACTGCGTTGACGCATCTCACGATCCTGATCTATCACGCAATGAATATCACGCTCACACATCGCTTTCGAGTCGTGGATATGCTGTGAAGAGAAGCGACCATCTTTATAAAAAAGCAGTTTTATGCACAAAAATGCCATCGAAATAGCAATTATTAACGTGCTGATGATTATTATTTCAACCATTTTTATTACTTTTGCGGGTGCAAAGATAACAATTTAATATTAAACATTAAACATTAAAACATTAAAAATGAATAAAAGTGACCTAAAACCAGCCTCGGTGTTTGAGCAGTTTGCAAAGATTAACCAAATCCCACGCCCTTCAAAGCGTGAGGAAAAGATGATAGACTACCTACGCCAGTGGGGCGAGAGTCACGGTCTGGAAACAAAAATCGACGAAACAGGTAACGTACTCATCCGAAAACCTGCTACTCCAGGCTACGAGAATCACAAAACAATAATCCTACAAAGCCACATGGATATGGTGTGCGATAAACTAGTTGATGTGGATTTCGATTTCGACAATGATGCTATACAGACCTACATAGACGGAGAATGGCTCCGCGCTAAGGGTACTACATTAGGAGCCGATGATGGCATTGGTTGTGCTATAGAATTGGCTATCCTTGAGGCCAATGACATTGAGCATGGTCCACTGGAGTGTGTATTCACCCGCGATGAGGAAACAGGACTGACAGGTGCAGAGGGAATGAAGCCAGGCTTTATGACAGGTGACTATCTCATCAATCTTGATTCTGAGGACGAGGGTGAGTTCTTTGTAAGTTGCGCCGGAGGTCGTAATACACAAGCCCGATTCACTTTCCAGCGCGAACAGGCCCCTAACGACTATTTCTTCCTAAAGGCCCAACTAAAAGGGCTCACTGGTGGGCACTCTGGCGATGACATCAATAAGAAGCGTGCCAATGCTATCAAACTATTGGGGCGCTTTCTGTTCCAAACCATGAACCGCTATAAGGGTGTACAACTGGCACAATTCCATTCCGGCAAACTCCACAATGCAATCCCACGTGATGGTATGTTTGTCATTGCTGTCCCCAATACAATAAAAGAGAACGTGAAAGCCGATTGGAATGTCTTCGCTGCTATAGTAGAGGACGAGTTCCACATTACAGACACTCAGATGGTTTGGTCTATGGAAAGTGCTGATGCCGAGCCCATCATTGAACGACAGGTAGCACGCAATTTTGTATGGGCCTTACAGGCTATTGACAATGGCATCTATGCCATTTGCCAGGATCCAGAACTAAACGGTATGGTAGAGACATCAAGCAACATTGCTGCCATTCACTCAACCGAAACGGAAATCAACATTCTCTCTTCACAACGCTCCAATGTAATGTCAAACCTCGACAATATGTGCGCCACCATTGTAGCCACTTTCCAACTTGCAGGTGCAGAGGCTTATTCCAGCGACGGCTATCCAGCCTGGAAGATGAAAGCCGAAAGCCAGTTGCGTGATACCGTAGTCGAGACTTACAAGGAACTCTTTGGTAAAACGCCTATCGTACGCGGCATACATGCCGGTTTGGAGTGCGGCCTTTTCTCCGAGCGTTACCCACAGCTTGATATGATATCCTTTGGTCCCACACTACGCGACGTCCACACCCCCGACGAGCGTCTGCTGATTCCCACTGTTCAGATGGTATGGGATCACCTGCTACTCGTGTTGAAGAAACTCTAAATGGAAAAATACATAGAACTAAAAGGTGTACGTGTCAACAACCTAAAGAATGTTGACGTGCGTATTCCTCGTAACCGACTCATCGCCATTTCAGGCGTCTCTGGATCGGGAAAATCAAGTTTGGCTTTCGATACGCTTTACGCCGAAGGACAACGACGTTACGTGGAAAGTCTCTCAAGTTATGCTCGCCAATTCTTAGGCAGAATAAACAAACCCGAGTGCGACTTCATA
>CAMWKM010000122.1 GCA_947174835.1 uncultured Prevotella sp. | reverse complement strand
TAATAATATAATATATTACTTATGTGTTTTTACGTATGTTGAAACCTGCTTAATGTCACTTTGTCATTGTCATTTCGTCATTTTTTTGCGAATTTGAAATAAGCGTTAAAAAAGCAGGTTCAATGTCATTTTTTTGTTTTTCAATTCTCATTTCTCATTTTAAATAACTACCTTTGCATCCGCTTATCAAAAGGGAGAGGTGCTCGAGTGGTTGAAGAGGCACGCCTGGAAAGCGTGTAACCGGCAAAACCGGTTCGCAGGTTCGAATCCTGTTCTCTCCGCTTTTTTTTTACATTCGGTCTTGAGTTTTTGCTTTGTTTGTTGAATTTTAAGAAAAACGCGGGGGGGGGGTAAACATAAATTTTGATAAAATTATGCGTGTTTTTCAAAAAAAAGTATTACTTTTGTCACCGAGATAGAAAGATATGGGAAAATAACTTAATCAATAAATACGAGAATTGAATATGAATCCATTTAAAAAAACTCTGAGTTGGTATTTTAAGCGGGCAGCATTGCCTTATTGGTGTATACTCATTCTCGACACACTGATCGTATTTCTTTCAGGTGTGTTTGCTTATTGGTTTTATAAAAGTTCCCCGACGATGGCTGATTTTATGCCGTTTTTGCGTACACTGCTGCTCTACGTAGTCCTGTCGGTGTTGTGTTTCCGCATTTTCCACACGTACTCTGGCATCCTCCGCTACTCATCGTTTGTTGACCTGCAGCGGGTGGGCTATGCCAATGCTATGGGGCTGATATTATCAATCTGTGTCCATTATGTACTGAAGGAGGCTTCCCCACAAGATACTTCCTCTTTAGTATCGGTTCGCTATGCAGTGTTGATGTATTTTATTGCTACGGTGTTGATGTGGAGTGTTCGTGTGTTGGTAAAAGTATTGTACGATGTGATGTCGTTTGACTCTGACGAGAAAGGGAAGCGAGTGCTCATCTATGGTGCCATGAAGGGTGGTGTAGCGCTGGCAGAAAGCATCCGTGTACAGAAACCGGTGCGCTTCGTGCTGAAGGGTTTTATCTCGCATGATGACCGACTTACGCGCAATCTGTTGATGGGAGAGCAGGTGTATAGTGTGAATGATGATATTGCTGCTGTCATTCGTAAGAATAATATTGAGGCAGTGTTGGTGTCACCACTGCGTACAGACAGTTTTCGAAATGAGCAGCAGTTGCAAAATACTATCATAAACTCTGGATGCGAAATCTTGATGGCTACGATGCCACAAGGGTGGGATAGAACATCGGACAACTTCGAAGGAATGCAGTTGAAAGAAGTCTTGATAGAGAATCTGCTGCCCCGTGAGGAGATTAATGTTGATATGGAAGCCGTAGGGCTCGAACTGACAGGAAAGCGAATCCTGATTACTGGCTCGGCAGGCTCAATTGGTTCGGAGATGGTACGTCAGGTGGCTGTCTATAAACCTGCGGCTATGATGCTGATTGATCAGGCTGAGACACCGGAGCACGACATACGGCTGATGATGGCCCGCGAATATCCTGACATTCCTGCCGAGACGGTTGTGACGAGTATTTGTAACGAGAAGCGTATGGAGCATATCCTCAGCAAGTTCAAACCAGACTATGTGTTCCATGCGGCTGCCTATAAGCACGTGCCGATGATGGAGGATAATCCGAGTGCCGCTGTGCTGAACAATATTATGGGTACAAAGGTGATAGCCGACTTGGCAGTGAAATACGGTGTGAAGAAGTTCGTGATGGTATCGACCGACAAGGCGGTGAACCCTACAAACGTGATGGGGTGCTCGAAGCGAATCTGTGAGATCTATGTGCAGTCGTTGGATCGAGAAATAAAATCGAAATGTACTGATGGTCAGGAGACTACTCAGTTTGTGACTACTCGTTTCGGCAATGTGCTCGGGTCGAATGGAAGCGTAATTCCCCTCTTTCGTGAGCAGATCAAAAAGGGCGGTCCCGTGACGGTGACGCATCCCGACATCATCCGTTTCTTCATGTTGATACCCGAGGCCTGTAAGTTGGTTCTGGAGGCTGGTACCAAAGGTAATGGTGGTGAGATATTTGTTTTCGACATGGGTGAGCCTGTGCGTATTGCCGATTTGGCGAAGCGTATGATACTGCTGTCTGGAGCCAAGAATGTGGAGATCCAGTTCACAGGGCTTCGTGCCGGTGAGAAACTCTACGAGGAGGTGCTCAACGAGAAAGAAAATACTAAGCCTTCGTTCCATGAGAAGATTCGCATTGCTCAGGTGCGTGAATACGACTATGAGCAAGTGTGTCGCGATGTGGATGAACTGATTGCCATCTCACAACGCTATGATAATATGGAAACAGTGCGAAAAATGAAGGAAATCGTGCCGGAATATAAGAGTCGCAACTCGGCAGAGTATGAACAGTTGGACGAGGAACGCGACAAGAAATAATACTTAGGGTTCTATTGAGCTAAAAGGCGGCGGGCGAACTCGATGAGTGTGTCTTCACCGCGTGCAAAATCGGCATCGGTCTGTTGGACATTATAGTCTGGATCGATGCCGAATTCGGCTGAATGACCCTGAGCATCGAACATGGGAACGGCAGAAAATCGCACATTCCAGCCATTGGGCAGGCTACTATTGAAGGGCATACCGGCGCCGCCACCGGTATGGTCGCCGACGATGGTTACCAGCGGCATGGCCTGCATATAAACTGCAAACTCGTTGGCAGCGCTGTACACATGGCGGTTGGTGAGCAGGACGGCAGGCTTGTTCCAGCGAATGTTGGCCGATGGCTCCAGATAGAGGGGTTCGCGGGCCGAAAAGTCATTGTGGGCAGGACCTGTCTTGTGTTGGTAGTAGCCAATGAGAGTGCGTTGCTGACAGAAACGAGCCGCCAGCTTCTCGGCGTTAGTCAGCATACCGCCACTATTGCTGCGGATGTCGATAATGAGACCTTGACAAAGCATCATGTGCATCAAGGCTTCGTTGAGGTTGCCCTCACCGACGGCATTGTTGAAACTTGCGTAGCGTATATAGCCGATGTTGTCGTCAAGGATGCGGTAGTTGATGCCCGCAGCAATGCGGTAGTCGGTGCCAAAATAGCGTCGCAGCAGCGTGTCGCTGAAGTTGGTGGGGTAGTCCTCATACCACGCCCAGTAGCGTCCGTAATCGTGGGCTGCCGTCAGGTTGACATGACCGTCGCGCAGTTCGGCAAGCATATTTGTGAGCACTTCGAAAAGTTGCTGGTTGGTCATGTTATTGTTGATCTGAGCCCTGTATTTTTCGTGCACCTGATCCCAATCAAGACCGTATGCCTCGTGCTTATAGTTGAGGAAGCAGTAGTGCTCGTCGATAATTTTCCATAGTGCCTCCATGTTGCCTTGCGGTGTGTTGTCGAACTCCTCTTCGTCGACGCAGGAGACAGGGACAATAAATATTAAGCAGTAAACAATAAACATAAACCGACGACCCTTTTCAAGTGCCTGTCGTCTGAATCCTATATGTGAAAATTGATGGTGCGCCATGATGCTTATTGCTTAGTGTTTATTGTCTTTGTGATTCCCACCATGATCCGATGCGAATAGATGTGTTGTTTCAGATTGTTGACCTTCAACTGATTGTAGTCACCCAGATAGCCAAGTGTGACAGCGGTGGTATGACTGATGCTATAACTGACGGAGAATTGTTGTCGGAACGAGGGGGCGGAGATGAAAGTGGTAGGTACCACATTGTGGTCGTAGTTGCCTCGTGAAAAGATTTCATAGTACGATTGCCCGTAGTTAGGACTGAAAACCACACCGAGCAAGGGTAAATCGAGCGCATAGCGCAGTGAGAACCGTTGGATGTGATAGGTGGTGATAGCCGAAGGATGCAGTTGTAGTCCAAATCGGGCTTGTGCCGGATTGTTGCCGTTGCGCGTGTTATAGATGAATCCCATTCCCAGGTCAGCCAGTCCACCTGCCTGTAGTGTCCATTTTTCTCCATAGAGGTTCCAACTGTAGTAACGGCCAAAGGACAGGTAATAGGCACCTTCAAGTTCAGTGCCGTCCTCGGAGCGGTCGTTGGTCGCTGATAGGTTGACCAGATGCTGCCAGAGTGTGCTCCACCGGCTGTCGGTCTTGCCCATCTCGCTGGCACTGAGGAAAGTCAGACCCTCACCGCTGAACTTCTCCTGTGAAAGGTAAGTATCAAGAATATTGGTGGCCCCAAGACCTATTTGGTAGACCGTACGCTGTTGAGCCTTGGCTGTTTCGCCAAAGGCCAGCAGACATAAAGCCCAAATCATGATCTTCAAGAATTTATTCCTCATCATCGAAGAGTCTGAGTTGACCGGTCATTTCGTCGATAATTTGTTGCTGGCTCTTACCGGCATCGGGGGCGAGGTTTGTTTCGGAAAGCACTTGAGAGACCTCAGTCTTTTCTGACTCGTCGGACTCTTCGGGATTTTCCAGAAACCTCGTGGGCTCCAGTTCTACAATGCTCTCTATCTGCCAAGTGGATATGCGTTTGCCTTTGGCCTTGAAGCCTTTGACTGCGATGAACTGCTCGGCATCAATGTCCTCCGAGCCACGGAACTCATCGGCACCGCCATAGGTGACGTGGATGAGCGGGTAGGTTACGTCAGTGAGGAGCACCAGTATAGACTGTGCATTTTCGCCAAGGAAGTTTTGTTTGCGCTTGTTGCCTTCCATCAGGAAACGCTTCATGTAGGGATAGCCTTGATTGTCGGCATCGAAAAGCACTGCCGTCCATACTTTGTCGGGCTGGTATTTCTCAATGCGCAGGATATTTTCTTCGTAATGGTTGTTGGCGTCAAAGTTAGTCAGGTAGAAGTCACCGTTTTGCAGCGTCACCAGAATCTGGTCGTCATCGAAGAACTCGCCCAGTAGTGTACCGTGCTCATCGTAGTTCAGACGATTTACATCAGGGTCGAACCACACTTTACGTCCGCCCAACGTAGAGTGGCCCTGACTTTTCAGCGTGATGCGATGAACAGGGAACTTGGTGAGCAAGTTGCCCTTTGCCGCGCGTCCTTTAATGTCGATGGTAGCGAAGGAGCGATCGAGGAAAAGGCTCATGCGGGGGTGGGCGATCTGTACCGATGCATCGAGAGTTACCTTGATGACCTCAGCCTCACCGTTGGGGTTGGCTGTAAAGTAGAGCACTTTGGTGCCGGGGGTGCCCTGTGTGGTGTCTACCTCGCGGTCGCGGGTAATACCTGTTACGTTGAAACGCTTGATGTAGCAGGGCCCTTGTCGGCCATCGCGGTACACCATGTTATATATGGTACGCTTGTCGTTCTTCTTGAATACGTTCAGCCACATCACGTTCTTGCCCACGAAGAGTTTTTCTGCTACACGCACCACCTTGAATTTACCGTCTTTATAGAAGATGATGATGTCGTCGATGTCGGAACAGTTGCACACAAATTCGTCTTTCTTCAGACCGGTGCCGATGAATCCTTCAGAGCGGTTGATGTAGAGTTTCTGGTTGGCCTCAACCACCTTGGTGGCCTCGATGGTATCGAAATTGCGGATTTCGGTCAGGCGTGGGTGATCCTTTCCGTATTTGTCCTTGAGGAACTGGAACCATGAGGCAGTAACTTCTATCAGGTTGTTCAGATCACGGTCTATCTGCTCAATCTCTGCCTGAATGCGGGCCATCAGCTCATCAGCTTTTTCCTTGTTGAACTTTAGAATGCGCTGCATCTTGATTTCCAGCAGGCGCAGAATGTCGTCTTTCGTTACTTCGCGTACCAATTGTGGGTAGTAGGGCGTCAGTCGGTTGTCGATATGTTCGCACACTTTGTCCACATTAGGTGCCTCCTCAAACTTCTTGTCCTTGTAGATACGCTCCTCAATGAATATCTTTTCCAGTGAGCAGAAATGATACTGCTCCAGCAGTTCGCCCTTGCGGATTTCCAGTTCCTGGCGGATGAGGTCCTTCGTGCGATCTACCGAGTAACGCAACACGTCGGAGACAGTGAGGAACTGTGGCTTCTCATCGGCGATAACACAGCAGTTGGGTGATATATTGATCTCGCAGTCGGTGAAGGCATAAAGGGCATCGAGCGTCTTGTCGGATGACACACCGGGGGCCAAGTGAATCTGAATTTCCACCTGTGCCGAAGTCAGGTCGGTCACGTTACGGGCCTTAATTTTACCCTTCTCAATGGCTTTCGTGATGCTTTCACACAGAGTTGAAACGGTTTTGGAAAAGGGCAGTTCACGGACAACGAGTGTCTTCTGATCGAGTTTCTCAATCTTGGCACGCACCTTCAGCACACCACCGCGTTGGCCGTCGTTGTATTTCGACACGTCAATGGAACCGCCAGTCTGAAAGTCTGGGTAGAGATGAAACTCGCGATCGTGAAGATAGGCAATTGCCGCATCGCAGATTTCACAGAAATTGTGGGGCAGGATTTTTGATGACAGGCCCACGGCAATGCCTTCAGCACCCTGTGCCAACAACAGCGGATACTTGACAGGCAATGTGATAGGCTCCTTGTTGCGACCATCGTAACTGAGTTGCCATTCAGTGGTCTTGGGGTTGAATACCGTGTCCAGTGCAAACTTGGATAGACGGGCCTCAATGTATCGGGGGGCTGCTGCACGGTCGCCGGTCAGAATGTTGCCCCAGTTGCCTTGTGTGTCGACCAGCAGGTCCTTTTGTCCTAATTGCACTAAGGCGTCACCAATAGAGGCATCACCATGAGGATGGAATTGCATGGTGTGGCCTACAATGTTGGCCACTTTGTTGTATCGTCCGTCGTCCATACGCTTCATGGAGTGCATGATGCGTCGCTGCACGGGCTTGAAACCATCCTCGATATGAGGCACGGCACGTTCCAGTATCACATAGGAGGCATAGTCGAGAAACCAACTCTGATACATGCCGCTTAGGTGATGCACTGCTGCTGCATCGAAACGGTTGACGGGTTTGTAGTCAGAGTGGCTTTCTGAGATCTCGGAGGTCTCGGAAATATCAGGGTTTTCTGATAATTGGTTTTTTATTTCGTTGTCCATTTATTATTCAGGTTCGGGATTATCCGTTTATTTTGATTGGGAGTTGATGTAACTGAGTATCAAATCAACAGCCTGATCTTCAGTGATGTTGTCCATGTTGATTACCAATTGATAGTAGCGGGCATCGTAGCGCGAGACACCTGTATATTTGTGGATATATTGTTCGCGCCCTTTGTCCACCTCGTCAATGATGCTCATGGCTCGTTCACGACAGAGATTCTTCTTGCGCATGAGGCGTGCGATGCGATTTTCCTGTGAGGCCTGAATCAGAATGTTCAGGTGGTTGGGATGGTCTTTGAAAATATAGAAGGCGCTGCGACCGGTAATGATGCACGACCCTTCGGCTGCAACCTCCTTCAGAATTTCTGTCTCGGCATGGTACATCTCTTCGGTGGTCATTGAGTCGGGCACCTTGCCCGAAGGGTGGTAATAAGCCGAGATATTGGCTCGCTCAAAAGTCGGTACGAAGGTTTGTAAGATATCCGTCCACCAGTTGCTCTTCTTGGCCTTCAGTCGTTCTATCTCGTCGGTGCTGAGGTTGAACTTCTTTTGCAGACCCTGAATGACGGCCTTGTCGTAGAAAGGCACTTGCAGTCGTTCGGCCAGTTTCTGCCCGACGATTCTTCCGCCTGTTCCCAATTCGCGGTTGATGGCTATAACGAATCTCTCGTTCTTGTTCATAGTTAGTTGGTATG
>CAMWKM010000121.1 GCA_947174835.1 uncultured Prevotella sp. | reverse complement strand
TTTTGGCTCTTGGCGAAAAAGGCAGTACCTTTGCACTTGTCAATCGCGAAAGACACACAACGAAGTTTAACCATTAAAAAAACACACGAGAAGAATTATGGCAAAATTGATTATCAGGAAGTACAAGAACAACAACGCTGAGTCGGCATCCTACGGCAAGTGGTTCGGACGACTGGTGCCTCAGGGCACGCTCCAGACGGATGCCATCTGCCGCCACATAGCCAAGCATGGCTCGATTTACACGTCGGACGTGGTGAAGGGCGTGGTGGAGAAGTTTGTCAACTGCTTCGAGGAGTTGCTCCTGCAGGGCTACAAACTGAAGTTGGAGGGTCTGGGCACGTTCTACCTCTCCGTCAGCACGAAGGGGGCTTCGAAGGCAGAGGACTTTACGGCCAACGACATCAAGACCGTGCACGTGAAGTTTCTGGCTGACCAGTCGAAGCAGTCGGAGTACACGGCGCAGATGCTGAAGCAGAAGGCGGAGTTCTGCACGCTGGATGACCTGCAGAAAGAGAGCAAGGAGGCAGGAAAGGAATTGTCTAACCCCTAATGAAACATAGAGTACCATGAAGAACAAGGATACCTGGAAATTCCTCCTGCAGACGTTGGCGGCCATCCTCACCGCCATTGCCACGAGCCTGGGCGTGCAGAGTTGCGCGGGTTGACGGAAAAGGGAAAAGTGAATGATTTGGCTTTCACTTTTCCCTTTAATATTTTGGAAATGACACAGGTATTTCGTACCTTTGCATCCTGAAATGTTATTTTACAACCCAAAAAACAAGCGAAGATGAAACGACTACTTTTTACCGTGATGCTGGCGGTGGCTGTGCTGATGGCCGGTGCACAGGGATTTGATAATTTGCCCGATCCAATAGAAGACGTGAACAAGGTGGTGGACAATACACCGGACTCGATTGCCAAGGCACTGATGTCGAGACCTAAACCGGGTTCGACGCGTAAGGGCGACCAGCCTGTGTTGTTTCTGGTAGGCAACTCTACTATGCGTAATGGTACTAAAGGTAATGGTAGCAACGGCCAGTGGGGATGGGGCTATTTTGCCAATAAATATTTTGATGAAGCCAAGATTGCCGTGGAGAATCAGGCTTTGGGCGGTATGTCGACGCGCACGTTCTATACTGACCTTTGGCCGGCTGTTCGTGAGGCATTGCAACCGGGCGACTGGGTGATAGTCTCAATCGGTCATAATGACAATGGCGAGTTCTTTGATCAGCGTCGGGCCCGTGCTGTCATTCCCGGTGTAGATCCCGATACTTGTTACGTTGGCTTCAATCAGCGCTTACAACGAAATGATACGGTATATAGTTATGGTACGTATCTGCGTAAATATATCTGTGAGATTCGTCAGAAAGGGGCTACTCCCATTCTGATGTCGTTGACCCCGCGCGATGCTTATGACGACAAAGGAAAGATCGTACGCAAACCCCAGACGGAATGGGCTGCCTATATCGCTGCTGTGGAAGGCGTGCCTTTTGTCGACCTGAATGAGCGGAGCGGTCAGAAGCTTGACTCCTATAGTCATTGGAAAGAACAGTATCATTTCTTGGGCGATAAGATTCATACTTCGAAGTTTGGAGCAGAGATGAATGCACAGAGTGCTGCCGAGGGGATCTGGGAGAGTAACAATCCATTATTGAAACCGCTACAGGCGATGATGAAAAATCTGCCGGCTGACTGCTGCAACGTGAAGCGCGAGCCTGGCAAACCTGTGGTCTTCTTTACCGGTGATTCTACGGTGAAGAATGCTGATAAGGATGAGGATGGTATGTGGGGATGGGCCTCGCAGGCCTCGACAGTCTTCGATGAATCGAAAATAACACTGGTCAATGCCGCCCGTGCAGGTCGCAGTACTCGCAGTTTCATTCGTGAGGGACTGTGGGACAAGGTCTATAACTCATTGCAGCCGGGTGACTTTGTGACCATCCAGTTCGGGCATAACGACATCTGCCCCATCACCGATGCCAAGGCTCGTGGTGTCATTCCCGGTACAAAAGATACGCTCCATGTCTACCATCTGGATAACGATACCTATGAAGTGGTTTATTCCTTCGGTTGGTATCTGAAAAAGATGATTGACGATGTGCGGGAAAAGGGTGCTACGCCCATCTTGGTTTCGCTGACTCCGCGCAATGAATGGCCTGGTGGGCAGGTGGAGCGCCGTGATGACAGTTATGGCAAGTGGTATCGTGAAGTCGTGGCCGAGACGGGTGTGGAGTTCGTTGATATGCACAATATCTCTGCTGACTTCCTTGACAAGAAGTTTGCCGTGAAGAAACTATCTGACGATAAGGAGAAGGCAAAGGCGAAAGTGGCTGAGATCAAACAGAAGGCAGGGGATGTTTATTTCAAGAAAGATCATACGCACGCCTCGAAGGCCGGTGCCCGGATGAATGCTCAATCGTTTGCCAAGGGGCTGCGCCAGAACAAAAGTGAATTGGCTAAATATCTGAAGAAATAGTATTGATGATAGACAGGGCGACGGTAGATAAAATTGTGGACGCGGCACGCATCGTTGATGTCGTGGGTGAGTTTGTCACGCTGAGGAAGAGCGGGGTGAACTACAAGGGCTTGTGTCCATTCCATGATGACCGCAATCCGTCATTTATGGTGTCGCCTGCCAAGAATATCTGTCACTGTTTTGTCTGTGGTAAGGGGGGAACGCCCGCCGGTTTCCTGATGGAACACGAGCAGATTACCTATCCCGAGGCTTTGCATTGGCTGGCCAAGAAATACAGTATTGAGATTGTTGAGAAGGAACTGACCGACGAGGAGCGTGAGGCCCAGAGTGAACGCGAGTCGATGTTCATTGTCAATGAGTGGGCCAAGGATTGGTTTCATCAGATTCTGTTCGAGGATCCTGATGGTATTGCCATTGGAAAACAGTACTTTCGCAGTCGTGGCATCCGTGATGATATCATTGAGAAGTTTAAGTTGGGCTATGCTCCGCTGAAGCGTGATGCTTTGGCTCAAGCCGCCAAAGCACAGGGCTATAAGTTGGATTTCTTGGTGAAGACGGGTTTATGTATAGAGGGGGAAAAAGGAGTTTATGACCGTTATACCGGCCGTGCCATATTCCCTTGGCTGAATGTCAGTGGAAAGGTTGTTGCCTTTGGTGGGCGTGTGCTTGATAGCCGTACCAAGGGCGTAGCGCAAAAGTACGTCAATTCCCCTGATTCTGATATCTATCACAAGGAACGCGAACTCTACGGCATCTATCAAGCCAAGAAAGCCATCGTAAAGGAAGACCGTGTGTTTATGGTCGAGGGCTATACCGATGTCATTGCCATGCATCAAGCGGGTGTTGAGAACGTGGTGGCCAATAGCGGTACGGCTTTGAGTATTTATCAGATTCGGATGCTGCATCGTTTTACGAACAATATCACGTTGCTTTACGATGGTGACGAGGCGGGCATTCACGCTGCCATGCGAGGCACCGATATGCTGCTTGAGGAGGGGATGAACGTCAAGGTGTTGCTGCTGCCCGATGGAGATGATCCCGATTCGTTTGCTCGTAAACACTCCACGGATGAACTGCGTAGATACATTGAGGAGCACCAGACGGATTTCATTACGTTCAAGTCGAGGCTAACGGTAGAGAATGTGAGCGACCCGGTGAAACGCTCGGAAGCTATCGGTGGTATCGTGAAGAGTATCTCTGTTATTCCCGACCAAATTCTACGCTCTACTTATTTGGCGGATTTTGCTCATCGTATTAATATGAAGGAGCAGACCCTTATTGCTGAGATGAACAAGTATATTCGCCAAAGCATTGAGGATAAGCAGAAGGAGCGGGAACGGGAAGGCCGGAATTTTGGCAGTGGTGAAGAACGGAGTCCAGAGAACAAGCCTACGGGTGAAGTTTCTACCGTATCTCCCACAGAACCGTTAGTTCTTCATTCGTCTCAGGAGCAGGCCACACAGGTAGAACTGATGCTGATCCGTGAGGTCGTGAGGAATGGCGAGAAGATTATTTTCAATGATGTGGAGACGGAGGACGGTCAGACCATTGCGCTTACTGTGGCAGAATATATCCATTTTGATCTGTCGCAGGATGAACTGATCTTCGCGGCTCCTTTGCATAACCAGATATTAGCTGAGGCTGTGACTCATGTCCATGATGAGGGCTTCAAGGCCGAGACCTATTTCTGCGCCCATCCCGATTTACAGGTCAGCCAACTGGCTACCCGCCTGGCCATCGATCGTCATCAATTGGGCGGCCGGTTTTTAGTGGAAGATACGGAGAACAGTTTGCGTCGTCGGGTGCTTCACTTAGTGATGGATTTCCGCCTTGACATTGTGGAAACCCGATTGAAGGAGATACAGCGGATGTTGCAGCAGGTGGGAGGCGACAGTCTGCGTATGATGGAACTATTGAAAGAACATAAGGATACCAAGGAACTGCGCGATGCCCTTGCCAAGAAACTGGGCAGCGATCTCCTTGTTTAAAACGGAAATATGTATTACATTCAGAAAAAATTAGAGATTTCAGCCAGCCACTGTTTGGTGCTGGATTATGAGAGTAAGTGCTCGCAACTGCATGGTCATAATTGGGTAATTACCATCTATTGTAAGGCCGAGACATTGAATCAGAATGGGATGGTCGTTGACTTTACCGATGTCAAGCGTAAGATCAAGGGATGTCTTGATCATCAGAATCTGAACAATGTGCTGCCTTTCAACCCCACGGCCGAGAACATTGCACGTTGGTGTGTGGAGCAGATCCCCACCTGTTATAAGGTATCGGTGCAGGAGAGTGAGGGAAACCTGGCAATCTATGAAAAGGATTAACAATATATTCTATTCTCTGCAAGGCGAGGGATATAATGTGGGACGAGCTGCGATATTTATTCGTTTCTCGGGCTGTAACCTGTGTTGCTCGTTTTGCGACACAGAGTTCGAATCGTATCGGGAAATGAGCGATGAGGCTATTTTGGCTGCTATCGCTGTTTATCCGGCGCATTTTGTGGTGCTCACTGGTGGAGAACCGACGTTGCAGGTGGATGAGGCTTTTGTCGACTTGCTTCATCAGCATAGTTATGAGGTTGCAATGGAGAGCAATGGCACCAGACTGGCACCGCAGAACCTCGATTGGCTGACGGTGTCGCCCAAACAGAAGCCGATGATACAGCATTGTAATGAATTGAAGGTGATCTTCTCCACTGAGGCAGATGTCTCTGATTATGGCTTGCAGGCAGATCATTATTACCTTCAGCCTTGTGACACGGGCGACCTTCAGCGGAATGCACAGACCGTAGCGGCTTGTGTGGAGTACATCAGACAGCATCCCCAATGGCGGTTATCCTTGCAGACGCATAAACTTATAAATATAGAATAGGAGCATGACTTGGCAGACCATTGTTCTCATTATCTGTCAGATAATAGTCATTTCGGCCATTATCCATGTAGTGATGGACAATCGTCAGCCGGCTAAGACAATGGCCTGGGCTATGGTCATCTATTTTGTTCCGGTGGTAGGCATCATCGCTTATCTTATATTTGGTGTCAACACCCGAAGGGAACGCATGGTGAGTCAGCGGTCGATGGATCAGTTGGCCAAACGGTCAATGCTTGAGTTCGTGGAGCAGCGCGACCTGCAGTTGCCTGAAGCCCATAAGCCAGTCATTGATCTTTTTGTCAATCAGAGTTTCTCGCTTCCCTTTTATAATAATAAGGTGGACATCCTTTGCGATGGCTATGAGTTCTTCCCTGCTCTGTTGCGTGATATTGCTTCGGCCAAGAGTCATATTCATATTGATATCTATATCTTTGAGAATGATGCCGTGGGAAACATGGTGTCCGATGCGCTCATAGCCAAGGCCCGTCAGGGAGTTGAGGTCAGGGTTGTCTATGATGATGTTGGCTGCTGGGGCGTGAAAAACCGTTTCTTTGAGCGGATGCGTGTCGAGGGTATTGAGGTTGTGCCTTTTCTCCCGGTGCGTTTTCCCACCTTCGCCCGTAAGGTCAACTATCGCAACCATCGCAAGATCATCGTTATCGATGGCAAAGTGGGCTATATCGGTGGTATGAACATTGCTTTACGCTATGTAAAGGGGCGCAACAATCGCGGTTGGCGCGATACGATGTTACGCATTGAGGGTCTGGGTGTCTATTCATTGCAACGAGCCTTTCTCATTGACTGGTATTTTGTTGATCGTACACTGCTCAGTGATCGCAAGTATTATCCGCCTTTCAATGCTCGGCACTTTGCTTCCGATATTCAGCATAGTCTTGTGCAGACCGTTACCAGTGCACCGCTGGCACTCTATCCGGAAATCATGCAGGGCTATGTGCGCATCATTCTCTCTGCCAAGAAGTATGTATATATTGAGACACCTTATTTCTTGCCTACTGATGCTGTGTTCTTTGCTTTGAAGACGGCAGCGGCATCGGGTGTGGATGTGCGGGTGTTGGTACCGAGAAAAACTGACGGATGGTTCGTGGAGTGGGGCAGTCGTTCCTATTTGCGTGAGGCGCAGGAATCCGGTGTGAACATTAGGCTTTACGATGCGGCCTTCCTTCATTCCAAGTTGCTCGTTTGTGATGACAGCATTTGCACTTGTGGTTCTACAAACATAGACTTCCGGTCGTTCGAGAATAATTTCGAGGCCAATGCCTTTTGCTATGATGAAGATCTGGCGGTGCGTATGAAAGAGGTGTTCTTGAATGACGAACGCTCATCTGTTTCACTTGGCCAATTGCCGGAGCGGATGCATCCCAAGTTCTTTGTCCGACTGGCCGAGTCGCTCACTCGTCTGCTTTCACCGTTGCTCTGAACAGTGAGAAGTTCACACTGCCATACGAGCGGTGCTCCACAAAGTGGGGATGTTGTGAGAAATCATTGTCTTTGCCGTGTTCGAAGACAAAGATACCATCTTCCTTCAGCAGTCTGTTTTCAAATATCAGGTTGGGAATCTGCGGTAATTCCTTTAGAGCATAAGGGGGGTCAGCGAAGATAAAGTCAAACTGCATTCCTGTTTTTGGCTTGCCCGACTTGATGAAGCGGAATACATCGCCGCGGAGTGGCATACAAGCCTCGGTGCCGAGTTTTTTCAGACATTCCAGAATAAAGCGGTGATGCTCCCTGTCCTGTTCTATGCTGATGACCTTGCTGCAACCGCGTGACAGCAGTTCCAGTGTGATGCTGCCTGTGCCGGAGAAAAGATCGAGGGCAGTAGTACCTTCAAAATCAATATAGCCCGCGAGCACATTGAAGATGTTCTCCTTGGCAAAATCAGTAGTAGGGCGCGCTTTGAACGAGCGCGGAATCTCAAAATGACGTCCTTTGTATTTACCGGTAATGATTCTCATTTCTCACCTTCCCTTCACAAACAGAGTCTGTAGATCGTATGGCATCCCTTTGATTGTTGTCACTGGATGTTCGTTGAAGTCAATGGCAGGATTGATGACGTAGACTTTCTCCAGATAACTTTTCAGTTCATCCAGCAAGGTCTCTTCGTCAGGAATCTCTCCCACCAGATAAAGTTCATCGTGCTCTGCGTCAAACTGCAGTTGAGTCCATATATATAGCAAGTAGTAGATAGCGTCCTTGGTGCGTGAGGCGTCGTAGGAATTGCTGAACTTGAAGCGGTTTTGCTGGAAACTGAACACTTCAAGGCGCTTTTCGTGGAAATAGCCATATAGTTTTTGGCGGGAACCTGTAAAACTGCGCTGATGCAGATGGCGCCATACCGGTGAGATAGCAGTAACAAGGCGCACATCCTGGAAATGATCATCGATAACCAGTTTCAGGTCTTTGTTTATTGAGAACACAGCCACGGCATTCAGGTCGGGCAATACGTTGTAGAAGATTGCATCGTGTTCCTGACGGGGGAAGGCGTGATTGTGTAGCGTTTCGATGTCTTTTTCATTGAATGTTTCGACGGGCACCAGCATCACGTCGGAGTCAATGAC
>CAMWKM010000120.1 GCA_947174835.1 uncultured Prevotella sp. | reverse complement strand
GCCTGAACTTGATCCAATTTATCGTGCCACCACTCGACAGAGGAAGTAAATATCGGTCTGACTAAAGAGATGGCCATGACTGAGGCTAAACGTTGTCTTGATTGTGCCAAGCCTACGTGTGTTGAGGGGTGTCCCGTCAATATCAATATTCCCTCATTCATCAAGAACATTGAACGTGGCCAATTCCTTGCAGCCGCTAAGGTGTTGAAGAGCACCTCTGCCCTACCCGCTGTATGTGGTCGTGTTTGCCCACAGGAAAAGCAGTGCGAAAGCAAATGTATCCACTTGAAGATGAATGAGCCAGCTGTAGCCATTGGCTATCTGGAACGTTTTGCTGCCGACTACGAACGTGAAAGCGGTAACATTAGCTTGCCTGAGATTGCTCCCGCCAATAACATCAAGATTGCTGTTGTGGGATCTGGCCCTGCAGGTCTGAGTTTTGCAGGCGATATGGCTAAAAAAGGCTATGATGTGTATGTATTTGAAGCATTGCATGAAATAGGCGGTGTGTTGAAATATGGTATACCTGAGTTCCGTCTGCCCAACAAGATTGTTGACGTGGAGATTGAGAATCTCGCTAAGATGGGTGTACACTTCCAGACAGACGTCATAGTAGGTAAAACCATCAGTGTCGAACAACTTGAAAAACAAGGATTCAAAGGTATCTTTGTCGGATCTGGTGCAGGTCTACCCAACTTTATGAACATTCCTGGGGAGAACAGCATAAATATCATGTCGTCTAATGAATATCTGACACGTGTCAACTTGATGGATGCTGCCGATCCAACTACCGATACCCCCATCAATCTGGGTAAAAACGTGCTTGTTGTAGGTGGTGGCAATACAGCAATGGACTCTTGCCGAACAGCCAAGCGTCTGGGAGGTAACGTCACGCTGGTGTATCGTCGTTCGGAGCAAGAGATGCCTGCTCGTCTTGAAGAAGTGAAACACGCTAAGGAGGAGGGTATCAACTTCCTGACACTTCACAACCCCATAGAGTATATAGCCGACGAACAAGGAGCCGTGAAACAGGCTATACTCCAAGTAATGGAACTTGGGGAACCTGATGCCAGTGGTCGTCGGTCACCGGTACCTGTAGAAGGAAAGATCGTCACACTTGATGTCGATCAGGTTATCGTAGCTGTCGGTGTATCGCCCAATCCATTGGTACCAAAGAGTATTGATGGACTTGAACTGGGGCGCAAGAATACAATTATTGTCAGTGAAAAGATGCAATCATCACGCAGTGAGATTTTTGCTGGTGGCGACATTGTACGTGGTGGTGCGACAGTAATACTTGCAATGGGTGACGGTCGACGGGCTGCTCAGAATATGGACGAATATCTCCAGAAAAAGTAATTGTTTTGCAGCCATCCGTAAAGAAGTAATTATGAACGGACTTTATACAATTATTTTACTCATACTAAGCAACGTCTTTATGACGCTTGCTTGGTATGGGCATCTGAAACTTCAAGAAACTGGTACATCAAGCCACTGGCCCCTTATCAGTGTCATCGTTTTTTCGTGGGCTATTGCGTTCTTTGAATATTGCTGTCAGGTACCAGCCAACCGTCTGGGCTTCGAAGGCAACGGAGGACCTTTCTCGTTGGTTCAACTGAAGGTCGTCCAAGAATGTATCTCTTTGGTCATCTTTGCCATCATCGCCAACATTATGTTTCAGGGTAATCATCTTCACTGGAATCATATTCTGGCCTTTCTGCTGATCATCTGCGCAGTCTATTTGGTTTTCATGAAATGACGGAACTGGAGTTGCTCCAAAAACATATTCGTGAACGCTTCGTCAAAGCTTTTGCCACCTACCATTTATTGGAGGACGAAGACTATGTGCTCGTTGGCCTCTCTGGTGGAAAAGACTCACTCTGTCTGCTTGAGATGCTGGCGTGGCGCTCTAAAATCAATCATCCTCACTTTCGTATTGAGGCAGTTCATGTCAGAATGGAAAACATCCTGTATGAGACCGATACTGCTTACCTTGAACGCTTCTGCCAAAAATTGAGCATTCCTCTTCATATCATCACCACCCGTTTCGAAACTTCTGACAAAAAGCCACCTTGTTTCCTTTGCTCCTGGTATCGTCGTAAAGAATTATTTAATCTTGCTCAACAATTGGGTTGCAATAAGATTGCGCTTGGGCACCATCAGGATGACCTCATTCACACAACACTAATGAACCTTTTCTATCAAGGGCGCTTCGATACGATGTCAGCCCTATTGCGTATGCGTAAAATGCCGCTGGTAATCATCCGTCCGCTCTGTATGGTTGCAGAAACTGATATTCAGCGTTATGCAGAATTGTGTTGCTACGAGAAGCAAGTGAAAATCTGCCCTTATGAGAACGATAGCCATCGTACAGATATGCGTCGTCTCTTTGAACATATTCAGACGGCCAATCCAGAAGCACGCCATTCGCTTTGGAACGCTATTGTTAGAGCAGGCAAACTAGTTTCTGAATCTTAATTTCCGTTAATTCTCCCCATTCAATTATTATTTCTCAATTATATTTCGTAATTTTGTTTTTTCAAAATGACGAAAATAATGAGAAAGTGTATGATATTTTTACTGACACTCCTGTTGCTTGGCTCTGTCAGTATAGATGCTCAGCGTCGTAGACGCCCAGTGAAACAACCAGTCAAGGTGGAAGACCCACGTATCATCCAAATGCTGACTGGTATTCAACAAATCATGTTCATTGACAGTATGATAGTTGACAAACAAGACTTTGTGCGCCATATACCATTATCTTCAGAATGTGGCATACTGGAAATGAAAGACTCACTGGCGCAATATACCAATGAAATAGGCGACCATCGTCTAACTACTTATTTCAATCCTACAGATTCACTCTTACAGATTACCGTCAGTGATTATATTGGAAACTTCTGGACGACTCCCACCCGTGCCAATGGTATCAGTAACAACTCAGCAAACTTCCCCTTTATGATGCCCGACGGTATTACCCTCTACTACGCTCAAAAGGGAGAGAAGAGTCTCGGTGGCTACGACCTCTTCGTCACTCGCTACGATGGTGAGAATGACACCTATCTGCGTGCAGAGAATCTGGGAATGCCCTTTGCCTCTGAGGCTAATGACTATCTTTACGCCATTGATGAAAAATATCAATTAGGCTACTTTGTCACTGACCGCCGCCAACCAGAGGATAAAGTGTGCATCTACGTTTTTGTACCCAACACAACACGCAAGATCTATCAATCAGAGGCTTACAGCGAAGAGAAACTGCGTTCACTGGCTCGTATTGATCGAATTTCCGACACATGGTCAAATATGACTATTCGCAATCAAGCACTACAACGATTGAAAGCAGCCCGAAGTGAGGCTACAGGAATAAAATCCAAACATCAAACAACTGATAGAAAACCTGTTTCCGAACTTGGCAATTTGCGCCATCAAGCCGAAGTGCTTGAAAAATCTTTGCTATTGGCACGCAACTACTATGCAAGGGCTTCCGAGAATGACCGGCAGACGCTGCGTGGCGAGATCATTAAAAGCGAGAAGGAACTGGAGACACTGCAAATAGAAATCCGTAAAAAGGAGAAAATGCAGCAAAACATATCTCATCCTTAATAACTAAAAATCTGTCCGACTATGGCAAAAAGACATTTTCCTGAATCTGAGTTAATCATCAATAGTGATGGCTCGTGCTTCCATCTCCATTTGAAACCAGAGTTTTTAGCTGATAAGGTAGTGCTTGTAGGCGACCCCGCCAGGGTTGACACCGTTGCTGCTCACTTTGATGCCAAGGAGTATGAGGTCAGCAGCCGTGAGTTTCACACCATCACTGGCACTTACAAAGGCAAACGTATAACCTGTTCATCACATGGTATCGGCTGCGACAATATTGATATTGTTGTCAATGAACTTGACACATTGGCCAACATTGACTACCAGACCCGCAAAGAGCGCGAAGAGCATCGCACGCTGACAATGGTACGTATTGGCACTTGCGGAGGTCTGCAACCTTATACGCCTACTGGTACCTTCATTGCTTCGGTCAAAAGCATCGGCTTCGATGGCTTGCTCAACTACTATGCCGGACGCAACCAAGTATGCGATCTCCATCTGGAGAAGGCTTTCTGCGAACACATGCAGTGGGACCCCATCAAAGGTGCACCCTATGTGGCCGTGGCCGATCAAGAACTCATCAACCAGATTGCCGCCAATGATATGGTGCGAGGCTACACCGTGGCTTGCGGAGGTTTCTATGGTCCTCAGGGTCGTCAGCTTCGCGCTGACATTGCCGATCCGTTGCAGAATGAGAAAATTGAGTCCTTTGAATACAACGGTCTTAAGATTTGCAACTTTGAGATGGAATCCTCCGCTCTTGCAGGGCTTGCTTCACTTCTTGGGCATCGCGCAATGACCTGCTGCATGGTCATTGCCAACCGTTACGCCCAAAAGATGAATACCGAGTACAAGAATCAGATAAATGATCTTGTTCTCAGAGTGCTTGATCGTATTTAAAATGGCAGTAGTTAATAAATTCCTGACTCCATAATTGGGAGTTAAGATGACATTATGATAAAAGATTCCTTCTATGTTTTTGTGGGAGGTGGCACAGGCTCATGTCTCCGTTTCCTCCTCTCTGATTTATGGAAATTGGCAAAGCAATACCCATGCTTTGCCGATGTCCTCTTTCCATGGCCAACACTCTTGGCCAACATAATAGGTTGCTTGCTCATCGGCATCTTTTATAGTCATGCCTCATCGTGGCAGATTAAGCCAGAAATCACCCGTCTCCTCACTACCGGACTCTGTGGCGGCTTCACAACCTTTTCTACTTTCTCATGGGAGAGTCTCAACCTCCTACGTACGGGTCATGTTGCCCTCTTTATCCTCTACTCGATCCTCTCTCTTATCCTCGGCCTCTTCATGGTCTTCCTTGGAACCAAACTATAAAAATCCTCAACGTTTTAATTATGACCATCTGTGCGATCTCTACTTCCCAAGGCGGGGCTATAGGCATCATTCGTACTTCAGGCCCCGAAGCCATACACATTACCGATAAAATATTTCATGCACGCAAGTCTCTTTTGGAGGCAAAATCTCACACCCAACATTTCGGTCACATCATGGAGGGGAAGGAAATCATTGATGAGGTACTTGTTTCCGTATTCCGTGCTCCCCATTCTTATACAGGTGAAGATGCCACTGAGATTTCGTGTCATGGGTCTTCCTATATCCTACAAAAAATCCTTCAACTGCTCATCCAAGCAGGATGCCGCATGGCACAACCTGGCGAGTTCACCCAACGAGCTTTTCAGAACGGCAAAATGGATCTTTCACAGGCAGAAGCCGTAGCAGACCTTATCGCTTCCACAAACGAAGTATCACACCGTGTCGCCCTCTCCCAACTGCGAGGACATTTCAGTTCACGCCTCACACAGTTACGCGACCAACTGCTGCATCTTACCACACTTATAGAACTCGAACTTGACTTCTCTGACCATGAAGACCTTGAATTTGCAGACCGTACAGCCCTACTTGCCCTTGCCAACGACATTGACAGTCACATCACCCATCTTGCTCATAGTTTCAAGACTGGCCAAGCAATCAAACAAGGCATACCTGTAGCCATCGTTGGCAAGACCAATGCAGGTAAGTCAACACTTCTCAACCGACTTCTGCAAGATGAACGAGCCATCGTATCAGATATCCATGGCACCACAAGAGACACCATAGAAGATATTACAGACATTCATGGCATCACTTTCCGCTTCATTGACACTGCCGGCATACGAACCACTAACGATGCAGTTGAACAAATAGGTATCCAGCGCACATACCAGTCAATCCAACGAGCAACTATTGTCATCTGGCTTATTGATGAACAACCTACTCCATCTGAAACCATTGACATTCTTAACCGTACCCAAGATAAATCCCTCCTCATTGTACGTAACAAGATAGATCTTATTCCTGACCATCTGCCCAAACTCTCTATTCCGTCATCTACCTCCCTTACTGTCATCCCTATTTCCGCACGCCAAGGCACCAACATCACAGAACTTCAAGAAGCAATATACGCAGCGGCTGACATTCCAGATATACATGAAGGCGATACCATTATCACCTCAGCCCGACATTATGAAGCCTTAACCCATGCCCATACAAATCTAATCCGAGTCATCGAAGGTCTCACCACCTCTCTCTCTGGCGACCTCATAGCAGAAGATCTCCGCCTCGTCCTTGCCGATCTCGCTGACATAACCGGAGGTTCGATAACCTCTCAAGAAACCCTCAACAACGTATTCTCCCACTTCTGCGTGGGAAAATAGAGGTATCATTCAGTTTTTAGAATATGTGCCAATTCCAGTCGGGGTTACTTGTTTCGAATTATTCCGACATAATTTTCTGAATACAACAATGAATAACAGACAGTTTTAAATTATAGAAAAGCAAATCGACAAACTTTTTTTTTTGTCCTATCTAAAGTCTAAACCATCGGATAATTACTTGAAATATTGGTCAATGAAGTCAACTTGTTCATCATTTAATACCATATATTGCGTATATCTACTAATACCGATTGCTTCCAGATCGCCATATCCAAGTTTTCTGCCATTGTACATAGCAGCAACAGGAGAAAATTCAAAGCAATCTTTGTCTGGTTCAAATGGGGCAAGCCAACAAGTTTGGTCATTTCTTTCTACACTCGTATTAGAGACCTCCAGCTTATACCTTATTTGGTAGTGCCCTTTGCCCGATATGAATAAATACACAATGTCACCAACATTTAATTTTTATTAGACTTTCTCCAATACAATTTTCCCAATATAGCAATACTTTTCGGATGATTGAGAAAATCTTCATTTCCTTTCAGTAGCACATACTTGATTACGTTCATATTCTTAATATTTTAGACCTTTATGTTTTATATCTTTGAAGAACTTAGCAGCAAGAATTACCCCTGGGTATGCCCTGTCGTCATAATAGATCTCATCTTTATTCAATTCCCAAACGGACATAAAATTTGGAGCAGGCCGTAATTCCTCATATAAACGACGAAGCATATCTTTTTCTTTTGAAACGTAGTCTTCTCTAACACTCTCAGATGGATTTATACGACTGCAAGAAATAATAAAATGTAGTCCAAGACGAATAACTCCTTCGGTATTTTCTGCAAATTTCCTTATGTCATCCTTGACCTCTATTAATTGCCTATCAGCCTTTTTCCATCTATCAACGACTGTTTTACCTGTATATTTTGTTTCAAAATAATCATAACTATGCTTTACTTCAATGACAAAGCTATAGTCTTTATAAATGCACCAATAATCAGTCCTGCCTTTTGAGTTTTTAATTTCAAACCCTTTCTTTCTGCTATTTCTATTTACTGGATATTCTGCAATTGCAAGACCTTTGCATAAAAAAGCAAGTTCTGGCATAATCAAAGAATCTAATTGTCTCTCTCCAAAAACAAACGGAGGGTCGTAAAAGTTGTATTTTGAACAATTAAATACCATAACTCGTTTAGCAATGCCAATAAAGAGTTTTTTGGTCAACTCATAGGCAACGCCATAATACTCTTCATTAGATTCTTTCGATGAAAACAGGAAATTCTGGCCATTAGTTAATATGTGTCGAAATTTTAAGACGTTCATTTAATAAGATTTTGCCTTTGATATTCAATTACTAAGCCATTACTTGCGACTCTTTCTCTTTCCTCAACTCATCCAATATCCTTCCATCGTATGAGAAATACTTTGCGCCTTGATAAGCTCCTGATGTGTTCCGTTTTTCTTCGGGCATAAATGTTCCTACAAATGGAGATAGTTTATATATACGACTATTGTATTCAATAGAATCATCCGAAGCTACTTTTACGACTAAGCCAGTAGGAATAAAAGTTATTAATTCTCCAATTTTTATATCACACATACTGAACTTGAAACGAGACCGTTTAACTTCACGCTTTGTATGGACTATTACTGCGTTATCAG
>CAMWKM010000119.1 GCA_947174835.1 uncultured Prevotella sp. | reverse complement strand
TTAGTGCAGTGTTACTTCTGCTTATATTGCTAACTTATGGTTTGTTTGTTTGTTACACAAAAAATACTTACCTTTGCAGCCGCTAAAAAGAAATAGCAATATATTTTTAAGGTATAAAGATTATTATATGAGCGACAGATTGTACATTTTCGACACGACGCTGCGTGACGGTGAGCAGGTACCTGGATGTCAGTTGAATACCATTGAGAAGATTCAGGTGGCCAAGGCTCTTGAGCAGTTGGGCGTTGATGTGATTGAAGCAGGATTTCCCATTAGCAGCCCAGGTGACTTTAATTCAGTCATTGAAATCTCGAAAGCTGTTACTTGGCCTGTAATTTGTGCGCTGACTCGTGCTGTGGAGAAGGACATCGACGTGGCAGTCGAAGCCCTTCAGTATGCTAAGCACAAGCGCATCCACACAGGTATTGGCACCAGTGATTCCCACATTAAGTATAAGTTTAACTCTACTCGTGAGGAGATTATTGAGCGAGCTGTGGCTGCCGTAAAATATGCACGGAGGTTTGTGGACGATGTTGAGTTCTATGCCGAAGATGCAGGCCGCACGGAAAATGAGTATTTGGCTCGTGTGGTTGAAGCTGTGATCAAGGCCGGTGCCACGGTGGTTAATATCCCTGATACTACAGGTTATTGCCTACCTGGTGAATTTGGCAGTAAGATTCGCTACCTGATGGAACATGTCGATTGCATCGATCGTGCCATCATTTCCACTCATTGTCACAACGATTTGGGTATGGCTACGGCCAACACTCTGGAGGGTGTGCTCAATGGAGCACGTCAAGTAGAGGTGACTATCAATGGTATTGGTGAGCGCGCCGGTAACACTTCGCTTGAGGAAATTGCTATGATTCTGAAATGCCATAAAGGCATTAATGTCGATACAAACATCAATACACAGAAGATTTTCTCTACGTCGCGTTTGGTTTCCAGTCTGATGAATATGCCTGTACAGCCGAATAAGGCTATCGTGGGACGCAATGCTTTTGCACATAGTAGTGGCATTCATCAAGATGGTGTGTTGAAAAATGTGCAGACTTATGAAATTATTGATCCCAAGGATGTGGGAATCGATGACAATAGTATCGTGCTGACGGCTCGTAGTGGTCGGGCTGCGCTGAAGCATCGTTTGCATGTAAATGGTGTCGACGTAAGCGATGAGTCCAAAATTGACAAGATCTACGAAAAGTTCCTTCAGTTAGCCGATCAGAAGAAAGAGGTAAACGATGCCGATGTGTTGATGTTGGCGGGTGCCGATACGGCTGATCAGCACGCCGTGCGTCTTGATTTCTTGCAGGTAACGACTGGTAAAGGTGTCAAGTCTGTAGCTTCTATCGGTCTTGACATCAGTGGTCAGAAGTTTGAAGCCGCCAGCAGTGGCAACGGTCCGGTTGATGCTGCTATCAAAGCACTGAAGAAGATCATCATGAAGCAGATGACACTGAAGGAGTTTACCATTCAAGCCATTTCGAAAGGCTCCGATGATGTTGGTAAGGTTCACATGCAAGTAGAGTATGAAGGCTCTATATATTATGGCTTCGGTGCCAACACTGATATTGTGACCGCCTCTATCGAAGCATATATTGATTGTATCAACAAATTTAAGAGAACCAAATGAATACACTATTCGATAAAATATGGGACAGCCATGTAGTGCAGATTATCGACGACGGTCCCACGCAGTTGTATATTGATAGACTTTATTGTCATGAAGTTACTTCACCTCAGGCTTTCGATGGTCTGCGAGCCCGTGGGTTGAAGTGTTTCCGTCCGCAGCAGATTTATTGTATGCCCGATCATAACACACCCACTCATGATCAGGATAAGCCTATTGAGGATCCGGTGTCGAAGAAACAGGTGGACACCTTGGAACGCAATGCCCGTGAATTTGGACTGACTCACTATGGCATGATGTCGAAAGATAATGGTATTATCCATGTGGTTGGCCCGGAAAAGGGACTGTCGCTGCCTGGTATGACCATTGTCTGCGGTGACTCCCATACTTCTACTCATGGTGCTATGGGTGCAGTGGCCTTTGGCATCGGCACCAGTGAGGTGGAGATGGTGATGGCTTCACAGTGTATCCTGCAACAGAAACCCAAGTCGATGCGTATTAGCATCAACGGACAATTGGAACCGGGTGTGACGGCCAAAGATGTTGCCCTGTTCCTGATGAGTCGGCTCACTACCAGCGGTGCTACAGGTTATTTCGTGGAATATGCTGGCGAAGTAGTTCGCAATATGTCGATGGAAGGTCGTCTGACACTTTGTAACTTGTCTATAGAGATGGGTGCTCGTGGCGGCTTTGTGGCTCCGGATGAGACTACCTTTAATTATATAAAAGGTAGGGAGTTTGCTCCGAAGGGCGAGGAATGGGATAAAGCGGTAGCCTATTGGAAAACATTGAAGAGCGGTGATGACGCTGTGTTTGACAAGGAACTGACATTTGATGCCCATGATATAGAGCCACGCATTACTTATGGCACTAATCCCGGTATGGGTATCGGTATCACGGAGCATATTCCCCAACAGGGTGATGCCAATTTCGATAAAGCATTGAACTATATGGGCTTCAAGCCAGGCGAACAGTTGTTAGGCAAGAAAATTGACTATGTATTTCTGGGTGCGTGCACCAATGGTCGCATTGAAGACTTCCGTGCTTTTGCACAGATCGTGAAAGGCCGCCAAAAGGCCACTGATGTGGTGGCTTGGCTTGTGCCTGGTTCATGGGCTGTTGACCGCCAGATTCGTGAGGAAGGTCTCGACAAGGTGCTTGAGGCAGCCGGCTTTGCTATTCGTCAGCCCGGCTGTTCAGCTTGTTTGGCTATGAACGATGATAAAGTGCCTGCCGGAAAGTATGCAGTTTCAACCTCAAACCGTAATTTTGAAGGTAGACAAGGACCTGGTGCACGCACCATCCTTTGCTCACCCCTTGTTGCCGCAGCGTCGGCTATTACGGGAGTAATTACTGATCCAAGAGAACTATTATGAAACAGAAATTCGATATTATAACTTCCACTTGTGTGCCCCTTCCACTTGTGAACGTGGACACCGATCAGATCATTCCGGCCCGTTTCCTTAAGGCTACAGATAAAAAAGGTTTTGGTGACAATCTTTTTCGTGATTGGCGCTACGATAAGGACGGCAATCCTATCAAGGACTTCGTGCTCAACGACCCAACCTATGGCGGATGCATCCTTGTCGCTGGCAAGAATTTTGGTAGCGGCTCCAGTCGTGAGCATGCGGCTTGGGCTATCGCAGGCTATGGATTCCGTGTAGTCATCAGTTCGTTTTTTGCCGATATCCACAAGAACAACGAACTTAATAACTTCGTGTTGCCGGTGGTTGTCAGTGAGGATTTCCTTGCAGAACTTTTTCAGAGTATCAAGGAGAATCCCAAAATGGAGGTCGAAATTGACCTGCCTCGTCAGACTGTGACCAACAAGGCTAACGGTCGTAGCGAGCATTTCGATATTAACGGCTACAAAAAGCACTGTCTGATGAATGGTCTCGATGATATAGACTATTTGGTTGAGAACCTGCAAAAGACAATAGAATGGGAACAGCGCAACAAGTAAATTCCTATCAGCGCATAACTCCATTCGTGGAGATCTTAGACTCTACACTTCGTGATGGCGAACAAACCAATGGTGTATCTTTCCTGCCTCACGAGAAACTGATGATAGCTCGCAAGCTGTTACACGATGTCAATGTAGACCGTATTGAGGTGGCATCAGCAGGTGTTAGCGAGGGCGAGAAAGAAGCAGTCACAATGATCTGTCGCTATGCACGGCAGATAGGTAGGCAGGATAGGGTAGAGGTGCTGGGGTTTGTCGATGGCGGAAGGTCGGTTGACTGGATTGGTGAGTGTGGTGGACAAGTCATTAATCTGTTGGCTAAGGGGTCGTTGAAGCACTGCACTCAACAGTTGCACAAGACACCTGAAGAGCATATTGCTGATATTCGGAATGTGGTTTCCTATGCCGCAGGCAAGGGTATGAGTGTTAATCTCTATCTCGAAGACTGGTCAAACGGTATGAAAGACTCGCCCGACTATGTCTACCAGTTGGTGGATGCGTTGGCATTGTTGGATATCAAGCGTTTTATGCTTCCTGATACTTTGGGTGTGATGAATCCCCTGCAGGTCATAGAGTATTTCCGTAAGATGCTTAAGCGCTATCCTCAGTTGCACTTTGATTTCCATGCTCACAACGATTACGATTTGGCTGTCAGTAACTCGCTGGCTGCTGTACTCAGTGGCGCCAAGGGAATTCATGTTACTGTCAATGGGCTGGGAGAGCGTTGTGGCAATGCTCCGATGGCCTCTGTGCAGGCTATTCTGAAAGACCAGTTTCATGCTAAGACTAATATTGACGAGAGTCAGCTTAATGACATCAGCCGCATGGTGGAGAGCTACAGCGGTATTGCCGTGGCTCCCAATCAGCCTATCGTGGGTGAAAATGTCTTCACGCAGGTGGCAGGGGTACATGCCGATGGTGACTCGAAGAATAAACTCTATTATAATGAACTGATGCCTGAGCGTTTTGGTCGTAAACGTGAGTATGCGCTGGGCAAAAATAGCGGTAAGGCTAACATAGCCAAGAATCTGGAGGAACTGGGACTTGAGTTGACACCGGAACAAACCCGCCGTGTCACACAACGCATTACGGAACTGGGTGATAAAAAGGAGATTGTCACGCAAGATGATTTGCCATTCATCGTCAGTGACGTGTTGAAACATGACGCTCCGGAGGATAAGGTGAAGCTCGTCAGTTATGTCGTTTCTACGGCTTATGGACTGAAGCCAGGTGCCAATGTCCGTGTGGAAATCAATGGCCGGCAGTATGAAGCCGGTGCCACGGGTGATGGTCAATATGATGCTTTTGTCAAGGCTCTCCGTTACATCTATAAGAAATACTTAAATCGCACGTTCCCAATCTTGGCAAATTATCAAGTCAGTATTCCCCCAGGGGGACGCACTGATGCACTTGTACAGACTGTCATTTCCTGGCACTATCGTGACAGCATCCTGCGCACCCGTGGACTTGATGCTGACCAGACTGAAGCTGCCATCAAGGCTACCTTCAAGATGCTGAATATCGTGGAGAGCAATTTATAGTAAGAATACTGCTTTCGACTCAGAAAAGGCATTGTAAATTTGGTTATTCGCTCCGTTTGCAGTACCTTTGCACCCGAATTTGTTATACAAAATGGTATGAAGCAACTGAAAGCGGCACTTTTTGACCTTGATGGTGTGGTCTTTGATACAGAGCCACAATACACCGTTTTTTGGGGAAGTCAGTGCCGATTGTATCATCCGGAGCATCCGGGTCTGGAGCATGAGATAAAAGGTTCGACGCTTGATCAGATTTATGATCGTTGGTGGGCAGGGCCATTGGAAAAAGAACGTGAGATCGTCACGGAAAGACTTAATGAGTTTGAAGCCCAGATGGATTATTCCTACATTGAGGGCTTTGAATTGTTTTTGGCTGATTTGCATCGTCATGGGGTCAAGACAGCTGTTGTGACCAGCAGTAATCATCCGAAGATGGCAGCGGTCTATAAGGTTCACCCAGAGTTTCGGGGACTATTCGATGCAATCTTGACCAGTGAAGATTTTGATGAGAGTAAACCTTCACCGGATTGTTATTTAAAGGCTGCCGCTCGTTTTGGCGTGAAGCCTGAGGAATGTGTCGTTTTTGAAGATAGTATCAATGGTTTGAAGTCTGGTTTGGCATCAGGTGCCTACGTGGTTGGACTCATTACTACAAATACTTTAGAGAACGTAAAATCATTATCTGATTATCAGATTGTTAATTATAATGGTCTGTCGTTTGATGGACTTCGTGAATTGTTCAATAAGTAAGAAAAGTTATGGCAGGATATTTGGTTAGTGATGAGCGTAAAGTGACAACGCATCGCTTCATCGAAATGAAGCAAAAAGGTGAGAAAATCTCCATGCTTACCTCGTATGACTATACCACGGCAGGCATTGTCGACCGGGCAGGTATCGATGGCATACTGATAGGCGATTCGGCTTCGAATGTCATGGTGGGTAATTCGACCACGCTTCCTATGACGGTTGACCAGATGATTTATCATGCACGTGCTGTCACCAATGCCGTCAAACGTGCTTTGGTGGTGTGCGATATGCCTTTTGGCTCTTATCAGACAGGCCGCCACGACGGTGTGACAAACGCTATCCGCATCATGAAAGAGAGTGGATGTGATGCTCTGAAGTTGGAAGGTGGCGTGGAGATTCTCGATACGGTAAAGGCCATTCTTGATGCAGGCATCCCTGTGATGGCACATTTGGGGTTGACCCCTCAGTCTATTAATAAGTTCGGAACCTATGCTGTTCGGGCAAAGGAAGAGGCTGAGGCTGCCAAGTTGCTCAGTGATGCCAAAGCGTTGGCCGAGGCAGGTTGCTTTGCTGTGACACTTGAAAAAGTTCCGGCTAAGTTAGCGGAGCAGGTGACAGCCGAAATCGGTGTGCCTACCATTGGTATCGGAGCCGGTAACCATTGCGATGGGCAGATTCTGGTGGTGGCCGATATGTTAGGAATGACTCAGGGATTCTCGCCTCGTTTCCTGCGTCGCTATGCTGATTTGAATCAAGTGATGACCGATGCAATCGGTCAATATGTGACCGATGTGAAGAGCGGTGATTTCCCTAATGAGAAAGAGTCTTATTAATAATTGGCTAAAAACTTTTTGAAAGGTGAATACTCAGAATACAGCTGTCCATATTCGCTTGTGGCATAAAGAGTTCTGGATGATGGCTATGGCAAACTTGCTGTTGTCTATGGCCGTTACAATGCTGATACCATCGCTTCCGCTGTGGCTACGCTCTTCGTTGCAAATGGACAATGTGCAAGTAGGCTTCACGATGGGAGCCTTTGCTTTGGGACTGTTCCTGCCGGGAGTCTTTTGTTCTTTTTTGGTTCAGCATTATCGTCGCAACGTGGTCTTTATTCTGAGTGCTTTAGTATTGGCAGCAACGATGGCCGTACCACTTTTGGCGACTTCTGCAATCTGTAATAAGCCGATTGTGCTCATTGTGTGGCGAGTGCTGCAAGGGACGGCCTTCGGTTTGGCGCAGATGGTGCTGACTTCTACTTTGATCATCGATACCTGTGAGTCACATCAGCGCACGGAGGCCAATCATTCGGCCACGTGGTTCGGGCGTTTTGCCCTTTCTTTAGGGCCGATGGCGGGTCTGCTTCTTCTGCAGTTGACTGATTTCCGCTGGGTAGCTTTGGCAGCCATGATTGCCTGTGGCCTGACGGTATTGTTGATATTGTTCATCCACTTCCCCTTCCGTGTGCCGGAAGATGATGTTAAAGTGATCAGCCTTGATCGTTTTTTTCTCACCAATGGCTTGCCGTTGATGCTTAATTTGATGCCTGTGACAATAGCGGTCGGACTGATGATGTCGATGGCAATCACGATTCATGCCTATGGATTGATGATGCTTGGCTTTCTATTGGCTCTGTTGGCTCAGCGCTTTGTGTTTCGTGATGCAGAACTGAAGAGTGAGGTGGTGACTGGATTGTTGCTCATTGGGGCTGCCCTGCTTATCTTGTTCAGCCTGCGCAATATGGCTCCTGCCGACCATTCCGTACTGCCGTCACCATTGATAGGACTTGGTTTGGGCATTGTCGGTGCCCGTTTCTTGCTCTTCTTCATCAAGTTGAGCCGTCATTGTCAGCGGGGTACATCTCAGAGTTCTTTCATGCTGGGGTGGGAAAGTGGCTTGGCTCTGGGCATAGGCATAGGCTATGCTTGTTTCAGTGAGCATCATGGTGCGATGTTGTTGGCAGCGATGGGGCTTATAGCTTTGGCTTTGTTTGTATATGTCACTTTCACCCATCGCTGGTTTATTAAGCATAAGAACAGATAGCACTATCGATTTTTTTTTTCGACCATTTTCCGACCATTTCCGACTTTACGCGGAATAGTCCTGTATAAAGGCATTTCGCTGCTT
>CAMWKM010000118.1 GCA_947174835.1 uncultured Prevotella sp. | reverse complement strand
CACAACACAATGTACTTTTTCATAATAAGATAAAATAATTTCTGTTCAAATAATTTGCTGCAAAATTACAAAATATTCGGAGAATTACAGACAAAAATGGGTCATAAACTATGTTAAATAGGCCAAATATCACTATTTTAACAAAAAATCGCAACCCATTTATTCGTTTTATCGGAATATTTGCGTAAATTTGCTCTCTGAAATCCAACACTATTATTCATCTAAACAAAAGATTAAGAACTATGAAAGGATTAGGTTACGTTGGCGCATTCCTTGGCGGAGCAGCCGCAGGAGCAATTATCGGTATTTTGGTAGCACCCGACAAGGGTAGCAACACACGTGAGAAAATTTCCGATACGGTAAACGATTTTCTCAAGAAGCACGACATCAAGTTAAACCGCAAGGACGTGGGTGACTTGATTGAAGATCTGGAAGAAGCTACAGAATAATATGCTGTCGAGCGACAAGAACGTAGAGACCATCTCGAAACTCATTGAGATGGTCAAGCATAATGTGGAGTTACGCAAGGAATATGCGAAACTCGACGTGACAGAAAAGGTGGTGCGCCTCGTCAGCGCTGCCACCTTGGCTGCTATTATCATCATCATTTTAACGGCAGCCCTGTTCTTCGTCTCGTCGGCCATAGCCGTCTGGCTATCGGCCTACATCGGGCTTACACTGGCACTGCTAACTGTAGCGGCTTTCTACCTGTTCCTGCTACTCATTATCTATCTGAGCCGTAAGTCGTGGATTGAGCGGCCATTGGTGAAGTATCTGTCAAGACTGTTATTGAATTAACTCCCACCCTGACTATGACAAAGACAAAGAGAAAAAGAGTAAGACCTTATCACTCGCTGGAGGAGATACAGATGCGTAAGGAGCAGCTTGATGAAGTAATAGAACTGGAGAATCAGGAAATCAAGCGACTCTGGGGACAGTTGACGGTAAACGACGAGGATCTCTCGCGTGGTCAGCAGATTGGCAAATATATAGAATATGGCATCATGGCTTTCGATGGTGTGATGACGCTTCGCAAACTGAAGCGCAACTACGGCAGTCTGTTGAACATATTCCGTCGTTAGATATCTCCAGCACCTGATTGTCGTAAGCCAGTTCGATGCCCTTTGGCAGTCGGGCTGTGGCTTTGTCAAACAGTCCAATATCATGACACAGGTGGGTCAGCAACGTGCGTCGGGTCCCTACCCTACGGGCAAAGTCTACAGCATCGTCAACCAATTGGTGCGAATGATGCGGCCTATCGAAACGCAGCGCGTTCACGACTAATGTATCTACCCCTTCCAATAAACCGGCTTGACAGTCTTCAATGGTCTTCATATCGGTAACGTATGCAAAGCGACCAAAACGATAGCCCAGTATAGGCATATTGCCGTGCATCACCCTGACGGGCAGGATATCAACATCGCCAATCTGAAAAGAACAGCCTGCCTTGATCTCATTGAGTTCTATCTTGGGCACACCGGGATAGCGATTCTCTGCAAAGCAGTAAGGCAGCAACTGAAGCATCTCTTTGCAAGCGTTGGCATCGGCATAAACATTGATCTGTCCGAATTGACAATAAGGACGAATATCGTCCATACCGCCCACATGGTCATAATGGGAATGGGTAACCAATATACCATCGACGCGACGGAACGACTGCGGAAGAATCTGCTGACGAAAGTCCGGGCCACAGTCCACAAGCAGGCGTGTCGTGTCGGTCTCCACCAGAATTGAACAACGCAAACGATGGTCTTTAGGGTCAGTGCTCTGGCAGACCTCACACGTACAACCAATCACGGGTACCCCGCATGACGTTCCTGTTCCTAACAGCGTTATCTTCATTCAAATGATATTGACTTCCGGATGAATATCAATGTTAAATCGTGCCTTCACGTCCTGACGGATAGCATCGCTCAAACGCACGATATCCTCTCCTTTCGCACCGCCACGATTGACCAGCACAAGAGCCTGACGGCTGTGCACACCGGCACATCCCAACGACCGTCCTTTCCAGCCACACTGATCAATCAACCAACCGGCGGGAATCTTCTCATGGGTATCGTCCACAAAATAGTGAGGCATCTGCGGATAGTCGGCCAGCAACGGCTCAAACAATTCCCTGCTGACCACCGGGTTCATAAAGAAGCTGCCAGCATTGCCCTCCACCGCAGGATCGGGCAACTTTCGGCGACGTATGTCAATAATCACCTCACGCACCTCGGCTGCGGTAGGATTATTGATACCCAGCCGTTCCAACTCAGCACGGATATTACCATAATCAAGTAAAGGATTATAGGTTGTCGACAAACGATAGGTGACATAGGTAATGAGGAAACGGTTTTTCCACTCGTGCTTGAACCGGCTCTGACGGTAGCCATACTGACAATCGACAGCAGTGAACTCACACATTTGACCATTCTGTAAATCGACGGCCTCCACCTTCTCTATCATATCGGCTACCTCGGCACCATAGGCTCCGATATTCTGAACAGCCGAAGCCCCCACCTCACCGGGAATAAGCGACAAGTTCTCAGCACCATGCCAGCCATTGGCCACACACAGCGCCACCACATCGTCCCACGTTTCACCACTGCCTACACGTAACAATACATTACCATCAGGCAGCATTTCCTCCGTCCAGCCTTTGATGGCCGAATGGACCACCGTACCATGAAAATCGCCTGTCAGCAACAGATTACTGCCGCCACCAAGAATCAGCAGAGCCGCATCATCCTTCAGTCTCTCAGCCACCTCGCGGGCTTCCTCCACAGAGGCATACTCCACGAACGCATGACAGCAAGCATCAATACCGAATGTATTATGACGCAAGAGGTTATAGTTTTTCCGTTCTATCATTACTCCACCAACTTCTTCAACTTCCATTGCTCCCCTTTACGCACGAAGGTCACCTCAACCTCCTGACCGTTCGAAATGCCACGAATCACAAATATCTTCTTATTGGCATTTTCATCCTGACGACCATATACCACATTGTATATCATCCGCGAGGGCAATTCCGGAGCAAAGGCATCCCAAAAGTCAGGCGTGATGACACCTTCCATCTGCGAGAAGTCATCATCAGGATCAGGCCCCACAAACTCAATTTCCTCACTCAGACTCTCATGCTGAAACACAGAGTCGCTGACAAAATGATGATAGAACTTCAGGAACGATGCGTTGGGATTGCGTGGAAGCGTCTGGTTGCGGATCTCAGTCATCATCCAACTACCACTCGACCGACTGAACAGGTACTGCCGTACAAAGGCTTTGTTCAGGAAGATTTTCTCCACAATAGCCTCGCTCACGCTGGTACTCTTCACCTGTTCCCTCTGTTCCTCACTGTCAAAGATGAGCGTGTACTCACCCTGATGTATGAAGAAATGCTCCATCTCCCAGTCAGCCTTCTGAATAGTGTCCACCTTACTGCCAGAGTTGACAGGCAGCGGGAACGAGATACGCTCCAACTGTAGTCGTTTATTGGAAGCAAAGTTGAAGATAAAATCATCGAACAATTCATCGGCAGCAACAGGCATCGGCTCCTCCGAGACCAGTTCCTCAAACTCCTCTTCAGCCCTTTCCTCGGCCGTCAGCGAATCTTCGAGACCTGTCTCCCAGACCTCTTCCTCGTCAACCGAAGACACCTTGTCACCCGAATGATTTCCACAAGCCAGCAAGCCTGCCAAAACCAAAAGTGTCAATAAACACGCTCTCATATCAAAACGATATTGCACGAATCCCATAAATATCGGGTGCAAAGGTACAAATAATTCTCCAATCAGTAAAAATAATCTTTTAAAAATTTGCAGTATTCAGAAAAAATGCCTACCTTTGCACCCGCATTCCGCAAATGACTGGACCCGTAGCTTAGCTGAATAGAGCGTCAGATTCCGGTTCTGAAGGTCAAGGGTTTGAATCCCTTCGGGTTCACTCCAGCGGTAACAGGAGCATAGCTCAGTTGGTTTAGAGCGCTTCAGTCACATTGAAGAGGTCTTGGGTTCGAGTCCCAATGTTCCTACAAGAAGATAGAGATTGACGTTGAGACAATCTCTATCTTCTTTTTTATTGATCTTGATTGGTAGTCCCCCCTTCTTGTTGGAACTCCTTTTAAAAGTCGGCAAGTCTCTCTGTCACCTCTCTCATTCGGCAGTTCAGTTCCCGATTATCCTCCAAGACATTCCAAATACCATCTTCGGAAAGTACACCGCGCTTCAAATGATGAGGCAGACGGCCTGCCTCATCATCGGCAAAATCTTGCTTCCATACGTCACTGCCATAATAATCAGTCAGTTGCCTGATAGCCTTCTGAGCCTCGGCATACACATCAAGTGCTGCAGAGAGTTGCCCAATAGCCTGTGAGGCAAGGTTGAGACAATGCTCCATCTGATGGATTCGCTCTATCTGATCCATCGTCTTTGTAGTCATCCCTCGGTATAACGCTGCTCAACGACCTCCCAGTTGACAATCTGCCAAAGCGCTGCAAGATGGTCGGGACGACGGTTCTGATAGTCAAGATAATAGGCATGTTCCCATACATCGAAGGTGAGTAAGGGCTTCAAGCCACGCTGCACAGGGTTGGCAGCATTCGTCTCCTGCGTGATGATCAGCTTGCCTTCGGCATCAGCCGACAGCCACACCCAGCCGGAACCAAAGAGCGTAGCACCCTTCTTCTGGAATTCTTCTGCGAAAGCCTCAAACGAACCGAAAGTCTTGACGATGGCCTCGGCCACACGCCCTGTAGGCTGATTGTTCTCCTTCGGTGCGCCAAACTGTCCGAAATACAGTTCGTGGTTCAGTATCTGGCCTGCGTTATTTAGTATTCCTCCATCGGCACTTTTGACGATATCCACCAATGGCAATCCTTCCATCGGTGTACCGGGCAACAGTGCGTTGAGGTTATTTACATAGGCCATCAGGTGCTTCCCATAATGGAAACCGATGGTCTGTCGGCTAATAACAGGCTCCAGTGCATCTTCAGCATACGGCAGAGCCATAAGTTCAAATTTCCCGTTTGTCATAAGTCTAATGTTTTGGTTACAATAAAATTCTGCCACAAAGATACAAAAAAAGCAAGAACAACACCAAACAAAAACGCATTTTTTTATTGTCGAACGCAAAATTTCTTCAGCCGTCTCATAGACACGAACCATCTACCATCCTACTTGTTCAAATACCCATCCACATCTTTCGCTCCTCGTCCGACATCTTTTCGATGGCATAGCGAAGAGTGGTTCGTGACATCTCGTGGACGTGTTGGCGGAGAAATTCGCGAAGCAAATCCATCGAGATACGCTTGCCTACCTCGCGAAGCATCCAGCCGACGGCCTTGTGCATCAGGTCGTGGGAGTGACGCAGGTGAATCTCAGCATAACGCAGACACCACGACGGGTCACCCATCTGAGAAGTTTTCCACGTGCAGACTATACTCATGCGCTGTCTCCAAAGACAAGGACTGGCAGCTAATTCGTCAAGAACAGCCCGTTTGTCGCCAAGACCGGTAGGCAAGAGCAACCAATGACCAAGAATCTTCGGTGCAGAGAGATCCACCAAATCCCAGTTATTAGCCTGATCGGCATAACGCAGATAAAGCATCACTATCTCGTCACGTCTCTTGATGGCATCAGCATCACCAACAAGTCGTTTCGAAGTCAATCGTTCAAACTGCCTCACAAGTATCAATAGCCCACAGAGGCGCACCTCGTGCCAACAACTCATCAGCAGTTCCGGTATCTCTTCCAAGGAAATATCCTGAGCCACCAACTTCACGACTTCCCGCACCTGCGGCACTTTAATGCCCAAGAACTCATCACCGTAGCCATACTCCCCCGGTGCCGTCTTGAAGAACCGCATCAGCCCCTGCCGCTCCGTCTCATTGCGCAGCGACTCCATATACTTGATAATCTCTTTTGCTGTCGTCATGTCACAATCATTTGATTTCCGGACAAAGGTACAAAAAAAATGAGCACAACGCAAAATTATCACGAAATTATTTAACGAAAACAATCCGGGCTTCTAATGCCCGGATTGAATAAATTAAATGAATTGAATAAATCGAATACGCTACGCTTTAATCTGAGACAGGACGCACGGAGAACCCGTTGAGGCGGTCGTTCCAGTCCACGCCGTGGTAGCTACTACTGAAGTAGAGGTAGTACGCGTTCTGAGCATTGCTCTCGAGAGGCGTGGAACTCCAATAGCCGCCGTAGCCTCCTGCGTCGTTGAGCGACGACCCGAAGCGATAACCGGCAGCGGGAAGAAAGATGGAATTGCCGTTGGGACCAGTGACCTTGTAGCCATAGTGACCTCCTTGACTCGTCCAAGTCCTAGTCCAAGTACATTTACTATCTAATTCCTCACATTCCTTCTTTGAAGGCAAACGCCAACTGCCACCCCAGTTAGCGCGGGCAGCATCATATTCGGAATTGCCGGAAATATCGCCCATGCTTTTGTCGTACGTTGTACTGTTGTTTTCCGTATATGTGCCTTTCGGTGTTGTTTCTCCCCAAGCATAATAATAGCCGTAGTCAGATGGAGAAGAGGCCCCAATGTTGCAGGTTGCCCACTTCAAACCGCTCGGCAAACCCAAGTCCACATACTCATGACCGTTATAATCCGATGCGTTTTCGTCCACAGAAACAATTGGCTGAGACACGGCACTCATTCGGCTCTGCGCGTCATTTGCTCCCAATGCCTGAACCTGATAGTAATTAGAACCGGCCAAGGGAGAGTTGTCCGTGAAGGAATTGGTAGATGAGGTGCCAACTAACGAGAAGGCATTGCCGTCCGTTGAACGGAATATCTTATAGGAGGTTGCGTTGGTCACGGCATCCCAAGTGATGGTAATCGTTCCGTTGTCTGCCGCTCCACGAACATTTTTGGGAACAGGAAGACGATTCACGACCGTCATGTATTCAATCTCACTTGCAGGCAATGAGAAAACAACCTGGCCATTCTTTACAAGCTCAACTGTGCGTTCTTGGGCTCCGACACTTATGCTCCACGCAAAAAGGAATACGGCAAGGAGCAATAGCTGATTTAACTTTTTCATACTGAATATTATTTAATAGTGAATTTCTTTGTTATCGTCTTGTCCTTACATACGGCAGTGGCAATAAGAACGACCGGGGACAAGCCTGCAGTGCTGATGGTCTGCGAGTTGCTTGACGTGCGCAGAACAGAACCTTGCAGAGAGACAAGGCGTATTTGGGACACAGCATCTGCGCCTCTCACAATAATTTGCTGTGCTTCCTTTGAATATACGAGCGAGAGGCTACTTTCCGATTTGACATCTTCAATACCTGTTGCAGCCTTGGCACTGAAGAAGATGTACGCACCACCTGAGTACGGAATTGGCAGGCGTTCACCGTCTTCCTCGTAAACCATTTCTGCTTCGCCAAACATCAGTTTGCCATGATTGCGGAAAAACACCGACTCCACAACGCTACCATTCGGACCGGTAGCAAAATTCAGCCAGTCGGTCTCATCGGCTATTGCATCAAAAGCAAACAAACCAAAAGAGCATATTAACGCTGTCTTTTTCATTGTTTTCATAATTTGTTATTATTAAAAAATCCAAATCTCTTAGTAAGAGACCTGGACTATAAATAACATACTGATAATCAAACACTTTTAACATCTATCATGCTTAATTTGCTAAACGAGCTGCTCAATTTTATAGAAAAATTTCACTTTGTTTTAAGAAAAAATAGTCAATAACATGCTGTTATTCAGGAATTATTTGTACCTTTGCGCTCGGTTTAAGTATCTCTTACTAAGAGATTTGGATACTTTTCTTCAAACAAAAGATTCATTTAAGTTCGAATAAGAATGTGATCTCGCGGACTGTGTTTTAGCGTTGATTTCCGAGTGAATGGAGGCTCCAAACGGGTGGTTTGCAGGCTTCAAACGATACGTTTGGAGGCTTCAAACCACTGCTTCCTCCCCATGCTTGCTGTTGCATAATACAAAATCTTCAAATCACTTTTACGATCTTGCGAAAGACTTTTATGACACGTACACCGATCGCAGCGGGGGGGGGGGGGGGGGGGGGGCGGGGGGGGGGGGGGGGGGGGGGGGGGGGGGGG
>CAMWKM010000117.1 GCA_947174835.1 uncultured Prevotella sp. | reverse complement strand
GCCAACAATTATACGTATAAGCCTAAATAACAAGCAGTTATAACGAAAAACTAAGGTATTAGGAATTAGGATATGAGACAATTAAAGATTCAGAAAAGTATTACGAACCGTTCAAGCGAAGCACTGGATAAGTACCTCGTGGAAATTGGCCGTGCTCCTCTTATCAGTATTGATGAGGAAATTGAACTGGCACAGAAGATTCGCAAGGGCGGTTTGGAAGGTGAACGTGCAAAAGACAAGTTGGTGACTGCCAACCTGCGCTTTGTCGTGTCGGTAGCCAAACAATATCAGCATCAGGGTCTGACATTGACCGACTTGATTGACGAAGGCAATATCGGTTTGATAAAGGCTGCACAGAAATTTGACGAGACACGCGGTTTCAAATTCATATCCTATGCCGTATGGTGGATTCGCCAGAGTATTCTGCAGGCTATTGCCGAGCAGAGTCGTATTGTACGCCTCCCACTCAATCAGGTAGGTTCTCTGAACAAGATTAACCACGAAATAAATCGCTTTGAACAGGAAAATCAACGCCATCCGTCAGTCAGCGAGCTGGCTGAGATGACAGATCTGGACGAAGAGAAGATAGGCCAGTCAATGCAGGCCGACAGCCACCACGTGTCAATCGACGCCCCCTTCCAGGATGGCGAAGATAACTGTATGCTTGACGTTATGGCCTCCGGTGATGACTCGCGTACAGACCGTTATGTTGACCACGAGTCGATGGCTCAGGAACTGAACTCTGTATTGTCGAAAGTCTTGAAGGATCGTGAGATTATCATCATCCGTGAGTGCTTTGGCATTGGTTGCCACGAAAAGGGTCTTGAGGAAATCGGTGACGAACTGGGACTGACCCTTGAACGTGTCCGCCAGATTCGTGAGAAGAGCATTGCCAAACTCCGCGACTCAGGAAATGCAAAGATTTTGATGAAATATCTGGGATAACATCATCCTAATTGCAAAGCCTAAGCAGATTTTCGTATTTTTATGGAAATCTGCTTTTTTTCATGTCTTTTATCTTTGCGTCTTCAGATTTTTTCGTACCTTTGTGCCAATGAAACACGCCACGCTAACCATAGTATTCCTGCTGGTATTTTCCATCAAAGCTACAAGCGAGAATCTTGACTCACTGATGCTTAGTCGCGTGTTCAGTTACCAACGCAACTTCACCCAAGACGCCAATGGTCTCTCAACCAATGTCTATGTCAAGTTCCTCTACCAGACCAATCGACGCAATCTGCTCATGTGGACCGTTCCCTACGGCTACTCTATTGCCGGTGGCGAGCGCAACTTCGTCAGCGAACAGTACAGCCGTTTGACATTCAACGACATGAACGACTACAAGAACAACCGTCAGGTCTATTACACGACCATCCCGCACAATCGCCGTACGATGCCTATCCTACTTGAATTTCTTACACCTAACCTTTATCATGTTACGCTCTATGGCGATCATGTGCTGTCACCATTCAACCGGGAAAATCTTGTCTATTACCATTATGACATACACAAATCGGACGACCGTTTCGTCAGAATCAAATTCCGCCCCCGTTTTTTTCCAAACACCCAATTGGTCAATGGTCATGCCTTGGTGGAATATCAGACTGGGCATATCGACCAAATAGAACTGAACGGTGAGTTCGATATGATACGCTTCAGAACTCGGACTATGCAGGGGGAAAACGGTAAACGAGCCCTGCTGCCTCGTCATCTTCAGACCGACATCCAATTCAAGTTCATGGGCAACGATATAACCTCCCATTTCGAGGCTCTCTACGACAGCCCAATCACATTACCGGATACGCTACACGTAATAGGCAACCGTCATCTCATTGATTCCATTCGGCCCATCGCTCTCTCCGCCACAGAGACAGCTATCTATGAAAAACACGACAAAAGAAACAACATCGTTGCCAAAGTGGAAGAAAAGGAGGAAGATACAGACAGTCTCCCCCAAAAGACTGCCCCGAAAGAACATAACTATTGGGAGGAAATAGGCTGGGACATGATCGGCTCGAATCTCATTCGCAGCATCAGCACCGAGAACGACAAAGCCTCGTTTAAGCTCTATCCGTTGCTCAATCCCCAATATATCAGTTTCAGTGCTCGGAAAGGATTTTCATATCGAATGAAAGCCGGTATCGGTTATAAGTTCAACAACCAGACATCCTTATCCATCGTGCCACAACTGGGCTACAATTTCAAGCAGCGTGAGTTCTACTATACCCTACCCTTCGAATTCAAATATGACAAGTTGACGGACGGGCGCATCTATGCCAAGTTACAGAAAGACAATCGCATCGGTAACAGTACCGTAATCAATGAAATCAAGAATGAATTTGGTGAATTGGAAGAACTGAATCAGCACGACCTCGACCTTTTCCGAGATACCCACTTCTCGGTGAAGAACATCATCTCCCCCAAGTCGTGGCTGACACTCGAAGCCGGTTTCATCTATCACCATCGTAAGGCTGTCAACCCCTACCAAATGAGCCGCTTCGGCAAGTCGACCGAATACAACTCGTTGGCACCGGCCATCGGTGTGAAGGTGAGACCATGGAAAAAAGCACCTGTTTTCTCCGTCGACTACGAACGAGGCTTGAAGACTCGGTTCAGCGATCTGCCGTATGAGCGTTGGGAGGCCGATATGTCTTATAAACATCCCATGCCGCATCTGCAACAGTTGAACCTACGCTTCGGAGGCGGCCTCTATACAGCCAAGAACATTAACTACTTCATGGACTTCACCAATTTCCGCGAAAACAATCTGCCTGAAGGCTGGGATGATGACTGGTCGGGCAATTTCCAGTTGCTGGCCTCAGAGATGTATAACGCCTCCGACTACTACCTCCGCAGCAACATCTCCTATGAATCGCCCCTGCTCGCAGTATCAATGATTCCGCTTGTCGGCCGCTATGTGGAACGAGAACGTGCCTATCTGAACAGTCTGTCCATCGCCCACAGCCGCATTTACTCAGAACTGGGCTATGGTTTCACCTGCCGCTATTTCTCAATGGCCCTATTTGCCAGTTTCCTCAACATAGAATATCAACGTATGGGCTGTAAGTTTACATTTGAATTATTCCGAAGATGGTAAAACCACTTATTATATATAAAGCAAGTGCGGGCAGCGGCAAAACCTTCACGCTGGCCGTCGAGTACATCAAATTGTTGGTGCAAAACCCACAGGCCTATCGCCAGACGCTGGCAGTCACCTTCACCAATAAGGCCACAGCCGAGATGAAGCAGCGCATCCTGAGCCAGCTATATGGTATCTGGCGAGGTCTTGAAGGCTCAAAAGACTATAGCAGGAAGGTATGCAGCGACCTGAATGTCGCTCCAGAATACGCTGCCCGTCAGGCAGGCATTGCCCTCCATTTACTGCTTCATAACTATAGCTACTTCCGTGTGGAGACCATCGACTCGTTCTTCCAGTGCGTACTGCGCAACTTAGCACGCGAACTTGAACTGACGGCAAACCTGCGCATCGGCCTGAACGACCAGCAGGTAGAAGAACAGGCTGTTGACCAACTTATTGAAAGTCTGTCGGCCAACGACCTGCTATTGCAGTGGCTGTTGAAATACATTATGGATACTATCAGCGACGACCGTTCTTGGAATGTCATCGGACAAATCAAGCGATTCGGACTGACCATATTTCGCGATTTCTACAAAAGCGAAAGCCGGAAACTGAAGATAATCACTCATGATAAGGATTTCTTCGATACCTACACTGCCCTACTACGTGAGATACGTGAAAATGCCTCACAGTGTATGGCGCAGATTGCCGATTCGTTCTTCGATACCATCGCAGCCGAAGGGCTCACTACCGATGACTTCTCAAACAAGAACAGAGGTGTGTGCTCTATTTTTATCAAAATAAAGAATAAGCAGTTCGATGAAAGCATCCTGACCAAAACGGTAACCGATGCAATAGGCAATCCTGCCAAATGGTACACGAAGTCAAGTCCCAGGTCAGAATTCATCCACTCCCTTGTGGAGAGCGAATTAGACAGCCTGTTGCGCAGAGCAGTCGAAGAACAGCCTCGTCAGTGGCGTCTGTTCCAGTCAGCCACACTCACTCTTCGCCACCTGAGTCAGCTACGCTTGCTGGACAGTATCGAAACCAAAGTGCGCGAACTGAACGAAGAAGGCAACCGTTTCCTGCTCTCTGACACACAACAGATGCTCCACGACCTCATTGACGGCAGCGATTCACCTTTTATATTCGAAAAGATTGGCACTCAACTGGAGCATATCATGATAGACGAGTTTCAGGATACATCCACTGTCCAATGGAAAAACTTCAAGGTACTGCTCGAAGAGGCGATGAGCCACGAAGGCTCCACTAACTTGATCGTGGGCGATGTCAAGCAGAGTATCTATCGCTGGCGAAGCGGTGACTGGCGATTGCTGGCCAATATCAGCGACCAGTTTGAGAATGCCGACCGGCGCATTGAAGTAAAGTCTCTCAACTTCAACTATCGCTCACAGCAGAACATCATTCGCTTCAATAATGCCTTCTTCACAGAGGCTGCCAGATTAGAAGGAATCAATGCTTACGACGACGTGTGTCAGCACTGGCCCGACAAGCGGCAACCTGAAGGATTGGTCAACATCCGGTTACTTCCCTCTGCCGACTATCAACAAGTGACACTCGATATGATTGTCAATCAAATTGATGATCTGCTGACTCAAGATATCCCTGCCCGCGATATCGCCATACTGGTGCGCAGCAACACCAATATCCCCCTCATAGCAAACTACCTGATGGAGCAACGGCCTGCGCTCAGCGTTATCAGCGACGAGGCTTTCCGACTGGATGCCTCGCCCGCCGTGCAGGTTATCATACAGGCCCTGCGCTTCCTGATACGACCAGACGATATGATCTCACGAGCCTTTTTAGCTAAAGCCTATTCGGGCGATATAAGAGGCGAACTTCCTACAGACTTTGTCATGCGACGCGATGACTTGCTTCGTCAACCGCTATACGAACTCACTGAACAACTCTATGCCTTGTTCGCTCTCAACCGTATGGAAAACCAAAGCGGCTATCTCTGCGCTTTCTACGACCATGTGGCCAGCTATGCCGGTGAGCACACGACCGATATTCATGACTTCCTAAAGGAATGGGATGCCACCCTCTGTAGCAAAACCATACAGTGTCCTGATATCAATGGTGTCCGCATCATCAGCATCCATAAATCAAAAGGACTGGAGTTCGACCATGTCATCATTCCTTTCTGCGACTGGCGGCTTGAATTTTCCGACGTACTCTGGTGCCGCCCCGGCGAGGAGCCATTCAACCGGCTGCCTCTCGCCCCTATCGACTATAGCCAGAAAGGAATGAAGGGAACCATCTACGAAAAGGATTACGACGAGGAACATCAGCAAAATACCGTCGACAACCTCAACTTGCTCTATGTAGCCTTCACCCGTGCAGCCCGCAATCTGTTCGTCATCGGTAGGCGCGAAGGCAAATCATCACGCTCGGCACTTATCGAACAGGTACTGCCATCTCTCAATCTTAAGGGGGCAATGCTCAGCGGTGAACAGGAGGCCAATGCTCAGCTTGAGTTCACCTTTGGTCGTCTTTCCCGTCAGGCTGTCACTGAAGCTCGGTCTAAGACACCTACCGAGCCTAATCCTTTCTTGAGACCCAGCGTGATTATTCCTGTCAAAATTGAGATATTCACACCGAAATTCACCTTTAAGCAGAGTAACAAGAGTCAAGAGTTTGCAACCGTCGACGACGATGAACAGGCACAGCAGAATCGCTACGTGCAACTGGGCAAAGTACTTCACAGCGTCTTTGCCAGCATACGCACTGCAGACGACATTGATCAGGCACTCGCCCAATTAGAACAGGAAGGCATTCTCTATGACGATCAGATAACGCGTCAGCGTCTGGAGGACATGATTCGCCAGCGCATCACTTCTCCTCACGTGGCCGAATGGTTCTCAAGCCACTGGAAACTCTACAACGAATGTACCATTCTGCTGCCCAACGGCACGGAGCGTCGCCCTGACCGTGTGCTGACAGACGGGCAGCAAACCATCGTCATAGACTTCAAGTTTGGACACGAACGACAGGAGTATCACGATCAAGTTCGCGAATATATGAATCTACTTCGCGAGATGGGACATCATAACGTCAGAGGCTATCTCTGGTTCGTCTATAGCAATCAGAGCATTGAGGTTAAACCGTCAACAGCAAATTACCAATGATGAAGACATTCCTTGAATATGTGGCTGAGGATATACTCAGCAAGCATGGCACCGACTTATCGCGCGTAGCCGTCGTATTCCCAAACAAACGTGCCTCGCTATTCCTCAACGAACATTTGGCACACCTGTCAGGGCGCCCCATCTGGAGTCCGGCCTACATCACTATCAGTGATCTTTTCCGCCATTATTCCAAACGTATAGTGGCCGACCCCATCAAACTGGTATGCGACCTCCACAAGTCATTCACCGCTCAAACAGGTATCGACGAAACGCTCGACCACTTTTATAGCTGGGGACAACTGCTATTGGCCGACTTCGACGACTTAGACAAAAACATGGCCGATGCCAATCAAGTGTTCCGCAGCCTGCGTGATATTCATGAACTCGACGATATCGGCTATCTGTCCGATGAACAGAAAGAGGTTATCAAGCGTTTCTTCAGCAACTTCACTGCCGACCACAACACACTCTTGAAGGAGCGTTTCCTAAAACTTTGGTCAAGAATGGGTGACATCTACCATGACTTCAATAAGCGTTTGTCAAATCAGAACTTGGCCTACGAAGGTTCCCTATACCGTGAGGTTGCCGAGGCATTTAGCACTACAGAATTGATGACAGATTATGATGTTTACCTTTTTGTTGGCTTCAATCTTGTACAGCCCGTTGAACAATGTATGTTCAGTACTCTCCGACATGAGGGAAAGGCTCGTTTCTATTGGGATTTCGATCTGTCGTATATGAAAGACAATGAGGCCGGACATTACATCAGCCAATATCTGGCCGACTTCCCAAACGAATTTGATGTGACATCCTCAGCAATCTACGACCAGTATGCCAAGGAGAAGGAGATACGGTTTATCTCGTCAACCACTGAGAATGCTCAAGCACACTATGTAGGACAATGGCTGCGCGAGAGCCGGTGCATTGAGGCTGGTCGACGAACGGCTGTAGTGCTTTGCAACGAAGCCCTTCTGCCCACCATCATCCATTGCCTGCCGGAAGAGGTCGAAAAAGTCAATATTACCACGGGGTATCCCTTGGCACAGTCACCGATCTCGTCGCTCGTCAATGCCTTGGTCAACCTGCGTATATTAGGTTACGACCAACAACGTCAACGCTATCGCAAACACTATCTTGTAGCAGTGATGCGCCATCCATACATCGCCCAGATTCCTACCGATGAAGCCGACCTGCTCGTTAAGAGCAATGAAGATCTGCTTCTATGGCTCTGCAATATCCTACAGCGCATTGCACTCGTTGGCAATACCAATGACCCGCTTTATCAAGAGAGCGTATTCCGTGTCTATACCTTAATTAACAGACTGAAAGGACTCGTTGATAGCGGTGATCTGACAGTAGACAACATTACCATGCAACGACTTATCAACCAACTCATCCAGTCCACCTCCGTGCCCTTCCACGGCGAACCGGTTGAGGGACTGCAGGTGATGGGACTACTGGAGACGCGCAACCTGGACTTCGACCATATTATACTGCTATCCTGCAATGAGGGAAATATGCCTCGTGGCATCAACGACACTTCGTTCATTCCCTATAGCATCCGTAAGGCTTATGGACTGACGACGGTCGACCATAAGGTGGCCATCTATAGTTACTACTTCCACCGTCTGCTCCAAAGGGCCAGCAGCATCATGATTCTCTATAATAACAGCACTGCAGACGGACAAACCGGTGAAATGTCGCGCTTTATGCGTCAGATGATGGTAGAGGATCGGCAGCACGACATCCGTTTCCAGACACTTCAAGTGCCTGCAGCACTGCCTCACAATGAACCGCCCATCATCCGAATGGAGAAGAAAAAGGCTGTCAGTTTCCTCTCACCTACAGCCATCAACACCTATATGCGCTGTCCGCTACGCTATTA
>CAMWKM010000116.1 GCA_947174835.1 uncultured Prevotella sp. | reverse complement strand
AATATATTCATACGCTTATGTCACAGATTACAGGACGCATTTCCCAGATTATCGGTCCCGTTATTGACGTTTATTTTGACACAAACGGGCAGGATGCAGAGAAAGTTTTGCCCAAAATTCATGAGGCACTTAAAATAGCTCGTCCTGATGGTCGTGAGCTTGTTGTGGAGGTGCAGCAACATATCGGTGAAGATACTGTTCGTTGCGTAGCTATGGACAATACTGATGGTTTGCATCGTGGGTTAGAAGCGATTCCCTCCGGTTCGCCAATCGTGATGCCGGCAGGTGAACAGATAAAAGGCCGCATGATGAATGTTATCGGACAGCCCATTGATGGCATGAAACAACTTGATATGGATGGAGCATATCCGATTCACCGTGAGGCACCGACATTTGAACAACTTTCTACTAAGAAAGAGATTCTTGCTACAGGTATTAAGGTTATTGACCTATTGGAACCATATATGAAAGGTGGTAAAATCGGTCTTTTTGGAGGTGCCGGTGTTGGAAAGACCGTGCTTATCATGGAGCTTATCAACAATATTGCCAAGGGACATAATGGTTTCTCTGTCTTTGCAGGAGTAGGAGAGCGCACCCGTGAGGGTAATGATCTTATCCGCGAGATGATAGAATCTGGCGTTATACGTTATGGTGAGAAGTTCAAAAAAGCTATGGATGAAGGTAAATGGGATCTCTCACTTGTTGACGAGGAGGAACTGAAAAAGAGTCAGGCTACATTGGTATATGGTCAGATGAATGAACCACCTGGAGCACGTGCATCGGTTGCCCTTTCCGGACTTACCGTAGCAGAGGGATTCCGTGATGCTGGTGGTAAAGACGGAGCTTCATCGGATATATTGTTCTTCATTGACAATATTTTCCGTTTTACACAGGCTGGTTCTGAGGTGTCGGCTTTGCTTGGCCGTATGCCGAGTGCTGTGGGTTATCAGCCTACTTTGGCTTCGGAAATGGGTGCTATGCAGGAGCGAATCACTTCTACTAAGACTGGCTCTATCACTTCTGTGCAGGCAGTCTATGTGCCTGCCGATGACCTTACTGACCCTGCTCCAGCTACAACGTTTACACACCTTGATGCTACTACGGTGCTTGATCGTAAGATAGCAGGACTCGGTATATTCCCGGCAGTAGACCCGTTAGGTTCTACGTCACGTATTCTTGATCCACTGATTGTGGGTAAGGAACATTATGACTGTGCTCAGCGTGTGAAAGAAATTTTGCAGCGGTATAAGGAATTGCAAGATATTATTGCTATCCTTGGTATGGATGAACTTTCTGACGAGGATAAACTGACGGTAAACCGAGCACGTCGTGTGCAACGATTCCTGTCACAGCCGTTTACCGTTGCAGAACAGTTTACCGGTCTGCCTGGTGTTATGGTCACAATCGAGGATACGATCAAGGGCTTTAATGCAATTCTTGACGGTGAGGTTGACGATCTGCCTGAGCAGGCATTCCTCAATGTGGGTACGATAGACGATGCGAGGGAAAAAGCCAAGCGACTGCTTGAAGCGGCACAGAGTTAAGAAAATAACAACATACGGAAATGAGTTTACTGCTAAAGATAGTGTCACCGTTAAGGGTGGAATTTGAAGGTGAAGTTGAAGTTGTTGCTGTTCCTGGTACTCAGGGACGATTTGAAATACTTCAGAATCATGCTCCCATTATCTCATCGCTTGAGAATGGCATCGTGACTTATCGTACCGTAGGTGGTGAAGATGTTGATCTGAGGATTCTTGGTGGATTCGTGGAAGTCCAGAAGAATGTCGTAAGTTTGTGTGTGGAAATTTAATATTTATTGTCCGTTCCTCAAGTTAAAAACATAGTAGATGGCAGACATCGATAAGATATATTGGCATTTCATATCTCCGGGATTGGTATTTATTGTCGGTCTCACGCTTGCATTACTTGTAGTGATGTACGTGTGGAGTCTTGACAGCATACTTGTGCCGGTGATTGTCAGTTCTGTGTTTGCTCTCGTCGTGGAAACTGCAGATGCCATGTTATGGAGGAGGATCGCAAAGCGTTCTCCCGATAGTTTGCCCACTTTTTTTATGGCTGTGTCCGGTGTGCGTATGCTTCTGGCAATTGCTGTAATGTTTGTGTATTATCTTGTGGTCGGCCGTCAGTCAATGCTGGTGTTCTTTCTGATATTCATGGTTTATTACCTGTTATTGTTGATACATCATTCCGTGTTTTTTGCAAAAGACAGGATAGACAGTGTGATGGACAGATAAAATGAAATAGATAGATTTTATGATTAGACAGATAAAGACAATACTTTTTCTTGTAACCATTGCTTTTTTCCCCGTACAGCTTCATGCCAATGAGGAGGGTACAGAGGAGAAAATAAATATTCCTGAGATTGTGCTTGAGCATTTGGCCGACTCCTATGAGTGGCACATCGTGTCGTTTGAAGGCAAGCGTCTCAGTATATCGCTACCCATAATTGTGAGAAGCGATGCTACCGGTGAGTGGCATTTTTGTACAGCACAGACATTGCCGGAGCCTTTCTTTTTTGATCAGGAACATCATGGTAAGATATATGAAAGGCTGTCTGACGGGACGATTGTCAGGCCGATAGACCTGAGTATTACGAAAACAGTCACTCAGATTTGGATTGTCGTCATCGTTATGCTTGTGATATTTCTGTCGTGTGCACGCTGGTATCGGAAACGTGATGAGAAAAGTGAAGCTCCCGGTGGGTTTGTCGGCATGATTGAGATGCTGGTGATGACCATTCACGACGGGCTTATAAAACCGTCTGTAGGTGCCCATTATAAGCGTTTTGCACCATATCTGCTTACTGTTTTTTTCTTCATCTTCACTTGTAATCTCATCGGGCTTATCCCAATTTTTCCAGGCGGTGCCAATGTTACAGGTAATATAAATGTTACATTGTTCCTTTCTGTATGCACGATGATAGCAATTAATCTGTTTGGCAATAAGGAGTATTGGAAGGATATTTTCTGGCCGGAAGTACCTATGTTCTTGAAATTCCCTGTGCCACTTATGCCTGTAATAGAGTTGTTTGGTGTGTTTACAAAGCCGTTTGCGTTGATGATCCGTCTTTTTGCCAATATGATGGCTGGACATGCAGTAATACTCAGTTTCACTTGCGTCATATTCCTTGGTTGGTCCATGGGAGTTGGCTATGGTATAGGGCTTAATCTTTTCAGTGGTTTGATGCTGTTGTTTATGAATTGCCTTGAGGTGTTGGTTGCGTTTGTGCAGGCTTATGTATTCACAATGCTCAGTGCCGTTTTCATTGGACTTGCTCACAGGGAGCACGGAGTTGAATAGTAGCAGACTTCCAAAATCTTTATAAAATAATAAGACAAATAAATTATTAACAAATAAAAAAAATAAAACTATGATTATTTCAACATTATTGGCTGCTGAGGGCTTGGCACAGCTGGGCTGCGGTCTTGGTGCAGGTATTGCAACTATTGGTGCAGGTTTGGGTATTGGTAAGATTGGTGGAAGTGCCATGGATGCCATAGCACGTCAGCCGGAAGCTACTGGTAAGATCCAGACTAATATGATTCTGACATCTGCTTTCGTTGAGGGAGCTGCTCTTTTTGCTATTGCAGCCTGTGCATTCCTTATCGCCTAATAAAAAAGAACATTCATGGATAATTTACCATCAATACTGACGCCTGATGTCGGCCTTCTTTTCTGGATGCTGATTGCGTTCTTGGTGGTCTTTTGTGTTCTTGCTAAATACGGTTTTCCTGCCATTGTAAATATGGTGGACAGCCGTAAGAAATATATAGACGATAGTTTACGCAAGGCACATGAAGCCTCGGAACGCCTTGATAATATAAAGCAGGAATGTGAGTCCATGCTGCAGGAGACCCGTGGAAAACAGGCTCAAATCTTGAAAGAGGCCACGGCCACTCGTGATGCCATATTGGAAAAGGCGCAGGAAAAGGCACGTGAAGAAAGTGCACGTCTGCTGAGTGAGGCCAAGGCTGAAATAGAAAGTGAGAAACAGGCGGCCATAAGTGACATTCGCAAGCAGGTGGCTGCTCTTAGTGTCGAGATTGCAGAGAAGGTGCTTAAGCAGAATCTGCAGGGTGACAAGGCACAGATGGATCTCATTGACCGTATGTTGGATGATGTTTCTGCAAATTCCAAATAAAACGTAAGCGTATGGATATAGGAATCATATCGGTCCGTTATGCCCGTGCTCTGCTGAAGAGTGCTACCGATGCGAACAATGAAGACATTGTGTATCAGGAAATGATGCTTATGGCTAAGAGTTTCCTTGAGGTGCCTGAGCTTCGACAGACGATAGACAATCCGATGCTCCCAAAGGACAAAAAGGAGATGCTTTTGCTGACTGCTATCGGTGGCGGGCAGGTTTCTGTCCAGTCACAGGCCTTCATTGCTCTGGTGCTGAGGGAGGGCAGGGAGAACATGATTCAGTTCATGGCCAATTCGTACGTCACGCTCTATCGTAAGCAGAAGAATATCATCCGTGGAAAACTGACCACCGCCGTAGCCGTATCGCCTGCCGTGGAGCAGAAAATGCGTCAGATGGTGGAGAGTAAGACTCAGGGAACTGTGGAGTTTGAGACCGAGGTCGATTCCGACATCATAGGCGGTTTTATCCTCGAATACGATACCTACCGTATGGATTCGAGTGTGAAGTCGAAGCTCAACAGTATTCTCAATACTTTAAAGAAATAATTGTGCATTCTGAATTGAATAATTATGTCAGATAAAATAAAACCAAGCGAAGTCAGTCAAGTGTTGCTTGACCAGTTGAAAGGTATTTCGAGCGGTGAGCAGTTCGATGAGGTGGGCACTGTGCTTCAGGTGAGCGACGGTGTGGCTCGCATCTATGGCTTGCGCAACGCCGAGGCCAATGAGCTGCTGGAGTTCGAGAACGGCACAATGGCCATCGTGATGAACCTGGAGGAGGACAACGTCGGTTGTGTGCTTCTGGGCAACACGTCGGGCATTAAGGAGGGTATGGTCGTCAAACGTACCAAGCGCATCGCTTCCATCCGTGTCAACGACAATATGTTGGGCCGTGTCATCAATCCGCTGGGACAGGCCATTGACGGCAAGGGTGACATTGACCTGAAGGACTCGTTCGAAATGCCTCTTGATCGTAAGGCTCCCGGTGTTATTTACCGTCAGCCTGTGAAAGAGCCTCTGCAGACAGGTCTGAAGGCTGTCGACTCGATGATTCCCATTGGTCGCGGACAGCGTGAGCTTATTATCGGCGACCGTCAGACAGGTAAGACCGCTATCGCCGTTGATACTATCATCAACCAGAAGAGTTTCTTCGAGGCAGGCAAGCCTGTCTATTGCATCTATGTGGCCATCGGCCAAAAGGCTTCCACAGTGGCTGCCCTCGTGCAAACGCTCAAGGAGCATGGGGCCATGCCTTACACTATCGTAGTGGCTGCTACGGCTGCCGATCCTGCCGCCATGCAATACTATGCACCTTTTGCCGGTGCTGCCATCGGTGAGTATTTCCGCGATCGTGGTCTGCCCGCTTTGGTGGTCTATGATGACCTGTCGAAGCAGGCTGTGGCCTATCGTGAGGTTTCGCTGATTCTGCGTCGTCCTTCCGGACGTGAGGCTTATCCCGGTGACGTGTTCTATCTGCACAGCCGTTTGTTGGAGCGTGCTGCCAAGATGAACGAGCAGCAAGAGGTAGCCGAGCAGATGAACGACCTGCCCGAGTGCATGAAAGGTCATGTGAAGGGTGGCGGTTCACTTACAGCCCTGCCTATTATCGAGACACAGGCAGGCGACGTGTCAGCCTATATCCCGACCAATGTAATTTCCATTACCGATGGTCAGATATTCCTTGAGAGTGACCTCTTCAATCAGGGCTTCCGTCCTGCCATCAACGTGGGTATCTCCGTATCGCGTGTGGGTGGCTCGGCACAGATCAAGTCAATGAAGAAGGTGGCTGGTACGCTGAAAATCGATCAGGCCCAGTATCGCGAACTTGAGGCTTTCTCGAAGTTCTCCAGCGACATGGATGCCGTGACTGCCATGACCCTTGATCGTGGTCGTAAGAACAATCAGTTGCTTATCCAGCCGCAATACAGCCCTATGCCCGTAGGCGAGCAGATAGCTATTCTCTATTGTGGCGTGCATGGTCTGATGCGCGAGGTGCCTATTGACAAGGTGCGCCAGTGTCAGGACCAGTTCCTTGAGAAACTGCGCTCCACCAGACCTGAGGTCATTGCTACGCTGGGCGATGGAAAGATTGACGACGACACAACAAAGGCAATCGAAGCCGTCATGGCCGATATTGCCGCCACGTTTAAAGCCTGATAGTCTATGCCGTCATTAAAGGAGATAAAAGGACGTATTGCTTCGGTCAACTCAACCCGCAAGATCACCAGTGCGATGAAGATGGTTGCTTCGTCGAAGCTGCATCATGCGCAGGTGGCCATTCAGAATATGCTGCCCTATGAGACCATGCTGGAGCATATCCTCAAGTCGTTCCTGGCGGCTGAGGCCGAAGCTCAGACCATCTACAATCAGGAGCGTCCCGTCAAGCGGGTGGCACTGGTAGTCTATTCCAGCAATTCGTCGCTTTGCGGTGGTTTCAACGCCAATGTCATCCGTTTGATGATGAACACGGTGAAGACCCTGAGTGAGGAGTTGGGAGCAGAGAATGTAGAAGTCTATCCCATCGGTCGCAAAGTGGCAGAGAAGGCTGGGAAGTTGGGCTACAACGTAAGGGGAGACCGCAGTGCAATGATCGACAAGCCTAACGTGCAGGACTGTATCGATTTGGCTATGGAACTTGGTAAGCGTTTTGCCGATGGCGAATTGGATAGGGTAGACCTCATCTACCACCACTTTAAGAGTGCCGGTTCGCAGATCTTGACGCAGAAGACTTTCCTGCCCATTGACATTGCGGAGGAACTGGAGCGCGACCATGAGCGCGACCTTACTTTGAATGTAGCTACCAGACAGTCGCAGGAGTATCTGAAGCAGAATAGCCGTCGCAAGAAACAGACTGAGACAGCCGAGGTGAAACCTCTGAACGACAATTTCATAGTTGAGCCCGACATGGATACAGTGCTTGCACTGCTGATTCCTAAAATGGCCCACTTAATGCTTTACACGGCTCTGCTTGACAGCATTGCCTCCGAGCACGCTGCCCGTATGGTGGCCATGCAGACCGCTACTGACAATGCCGATGAACTGTTGCGCCAGTTGAACCTCCAGTACAACAAGAGTCGTCAGCAGGCAATTACTAATGAATTGCTCGACATCGTTGGTGGCTCAGTGAACAACTGACGGTGTTGTGTCTACTCAGATAAAAGGGGCTTTCTTCGGATTTGAAGAAGCCCCTTTCATGAAATATTTATTGTTGTTCCTTATAATTATGACAATATGAAGCGTTATATCTTAGTCTTTCCTATTGCGGCTCTGGCTGCTTCTGCTGTGTTTGGGCAATCTCTCTTGGAGTTGCAACGTGACTTTATCACCCCACAACCACAGCATAAACCTACGATTATATGGCAGTGGATGGACGGTTTAGTGACAAAGGACGGTGTTACGCGCGACCTTGAGGCGTTTAAGGAAGCAGGTCTTGCTGGTGTGCAGAATTTTCAGATTGGCGGCCCGCAACAGTCGCAGGTAGGAAATCCTGATATGCCGATAGGAGGTGACCGCTGGAAAGACATGCTGAGATATACACTGGACGAGTGTGAGCGGCTTGGCCTAACCTTCGGCACCCACAACTGTCCCGGATGGACTTCGAGTGCCCATCCTGCCGTGGAGCCCAAGTATTCTATGCAGAAACTTGTGTTCACGGAGACCAAGGTCACACAAAAGGGAGATGTCGTGGAACTTCTGCAGCCGCAGGTTGACACTCTTTGGAATTATTACGAGGATGTGGCCGTTATCGCAATGCCGTGTGACAGTGTCGTGGACAAACGGGATGTGATCAATCTGACGGCAAATTTTGATTGTGCTACCGGCAGGCTGAGACTTCCGGATAGCGTGAAAGCCGGCATGATCATTTTGCGAATAGGACAGACGACCAACGGCAAGACGAATGAGGCTCAGGCCCCAGAGTCGGGTAGAGGGCTGGAGTGTGACAAGATGAGCCGTGAACGTGTGTTGCGGTTCTGGAATCTTTAACCCCAAAT
>CAMWKM010000115.1 GCA_947174835.1 uncultured Prevotella sp. | reverse complement strand
GATATAAAATATTTCTTAATTCTTATTCTTTAATTCTTCATTTTTAATTATAATTTGTACCTTTGCACCCAATTATTTTGAATAAATTATATAATATGGCACAAGAAGACGTTTTTAAGAAAATCGTGTCGCATTGCAAGGAGTACGGGTTCGTGTTCCCTTCAAGTGACATCTACGACGGCTTGGGAGCCGTCTACGACTATGGTCAGAACGGTGTAGAACTGAAAAATAATATCAAGGAATACTGGTGGAAGTCTATGGTGCTTCTTCATGAGAATATTGTAGGTATAGATTCTGCCATATTCATGCACCCTACCATCTGGAAGGCCAGTGGACATGTGGATGCTTTCAACGATCCTCTGATTGACAATCGTGACTCGAAAAAACGTTATCGTGCCGATGTGCTCATTGAAGATCAGATTGCCAAATACGACGAGAAGATCCAGAAGGAAGTGGAGAAGGCTCGCAAGCGTTTCGGTGACTCGTTCGATGAGGCCAAGTATATGGAGACCAGCGAGCGCGTGAAGGAAATCAAGGAGAAGCGTGATGCTTTGCATGATCGCTATGCTGCCGCTATGCAGGGGCCCGATTTGGAGGCTTTGAAGCAGATTATTCTTGACGAGGAGATTGTCGACCCCATTAGCGGCACGAAGAACTGGACTGATGTGCGCCAGTTCAATCTGATGTTCTCTACGGAGATGGGTGCTTCAGCCGATGGTTCCATGAAGGTCTATCTGCGGCCTGAGACGGCTCAGGGTATCTTTGTCAATTACCTGAATGTGCAGAAGACCGGTCGCATGAAGCTCCCCTTTGGTATCGCTCAGATAGGTAAGGCTTTCCGCAATGAGATTGTGGCTCGTCAGTTCATTTTCCGTATGCGTGAGTTTGAGCAGATGGAGATGCAGTTCTTCGTACAGCCCGGCACAGAGTTGGAGTGGTTCCCCAAGTGGAAGCAGACCCGTATGGCTTGGCATCAGGCATTGGGCTTTGGTGCAGAAAACTATCGTTTCCACGATCATGATAAATTGGCCCACTATGCCAATGCTGCTACCGACATTGAGTTTAAGATGCCGTTTGGTTTCAAGGAGGTGGAAGGCATCCACAGCCGTACCAACTTTGACCTTTCGCAGCACGAGAAGTTCTCGGGCAAGTCAATTAAATACTTCGATCCTGCTACTAACGAAAGTTACACACCGTTTGTCATTGAGACCTCTATCGGCGTAGATCGTATGTTCCTCAGCATCATGTGTCACAGTTACTGCGAGGAGAAGCTGGAGAACGGTGAGACCCGCGTGGTGCTCCGTTTGCCTGCTGCACTGGCTCCCGTAAAACTGGCCGTTATGCCGCTGGTGAAGAAAGACGGACTTCCCGAAAAGGCTCGCGAGATCGTCAATGAGTTGAAGTTCCACTTCAATACCCAGTACGATGAGAAGGATTCTATTGGTAAGCGTTATCGTCGTCAGGATGCTATAGGTACACCTTACTGCGTTACCGTAGACCATGATACGCTCGTGGATGGCTGTGTCACCCTGCGTTTCCGAGACACGATGGAGCAGGAACGCGTAAAGATTTCCGAACTGGCCGCTATCATTGAGGATAAAGTGAGCATTGCCAGTCTCCTGAAGAAACTTCAATAGTTAAGAAGACTGAAAGGTAAAGATGAAAGAGGTGACTGTTTATCGTGTAAAAAAGTTGGTTAAGGTTTTGCCTTTTTACTTGGTTGCTTTTTGGCTTATAACCGCTTGTAGTGAGGATACGGGTGAGGTAGACGACTATGCCAAATGGGAAGAACGTAACGAGGTCTACTTTGCCAGTTTGGCCGATTCGCTTCGCAACGATCCCATCCATTGGAGCCGAATCAAGAGTTTTTCGCTTGATTCACAGACCGAGGGTGCCGCTATCGACTATATTTATGTGAAGACCATTGCCAGTGGTGAGGGCAGCGAGAGTCCCCTCTATACCGATTCGGTGCGTGTCAGCTATCAAGGGCGTGTCATACCCACCGTTAGTTATCCGCAGGGCTATGTCTTCGACGGAACAGTCTATGGCGATTACTCGCTTGCCACTAATGCTACTACCCGCATGAAAATATCGAGTCTCATTATTGGTATGCAGACGGCTCTTTTGCACATGCATCGCGGTGACTATTGGCGTGTCTACATCCCCAATGAATTGGGCTATAAGTCTCAGGATCAGACGAATTCAGGCATCCCACCTTACAGCACGCTCATCTTCGATTTGACATTGATTGACTTCAGTCCTGTGGGTGAGTCCATGCCGGTATGGAGTGCTCGTCCAGTAAATTGGAAAGAATAGAAAAAATATTAATTTTGATATACGGATTACCGCTGCTGTGTCATCACACAACAGCGGTTTTTGCTATGCCTCTGATTTTGGCATTAGAAATAAATAATTTTAGACCTTATCATAAGCTTGTTTTGTTTAATGTACTATCATACTTGTATTTGAAAATTATGATAATGAACTTGCAAAAGTTTTCCAATTATCGGTATCTTTCTCGTATGAAATTTTAAGGAAATCTATTGAAAATCTTTGATGTTCATCAATATTATCTAATGACCAATTCTTATATTTCGAATAGACATATAACATTTTTAAACTTTCAACAGTTCCATGCCCCTTACCAGATGCATAATTGTTCATAACTGTATGTTTAACTTCAAAACAAGAGTTAGTAAGAGAACTATTCTGTCCAGAAGAAATCATGACCATATTACCTAAACAATCTCGTTTTTCTGATAGAGTTTCATCATCCCAATTAAACCTGTTCTTATCACCAAATTCGTCTTTGGGATGTTGTGGGGCAATATGTTCAATAGAACGATTTCTTCTAAACACATACTTCTCAACAACTTTAATTTGATCTTGTTCTTTAAAGAACAACTCTCTTTGTTCCCATAGATAATAGTCTATCCTCCAGAACCAATATCTGTCAATAGTAGAGTAAGTTAGATATTTTGCCAAATCATCTTTAAATGGATGCCATTTATTATCAATCTCTTTTAGTTTAAAAAGATAATCTGAAGCATTTATGTCAAGAATTCTGTTTTTTGATACAAAATCTTCCAGATATGTAAGTAGTTCTGGCATCCACATATGGTATGTCATAGCTGATGAAGCGGAATACAGCATTGCGAGAAACATTCTCACTTTCATCTTATCTTTCTCTTCTCCTTTGTACAGTTTAAAAGGGTATGGTTCTTCATCTTCATCATTCATTCTAATAATGAAGTAGTCGGTAATAAGACGACACAAACCAAGCTTCTGCATAAATTTTTCTGCATCAAGTCCACGTTTATTGAAGGCCCATCTAAAAGTCTCACATAATTTTCGTACATCAAAGAAGTCTGTAGTGTACATACCTTCAATGATTATTCCATCTTCTTCATGCTCATCTATATCTTTATTTAAGCATATATATAATACTTGCAGAAGAAATTCAGGGAACGTCAATAGTGAATGTTCATCTGTTCTTCGTTTTACTCTTTTATATGGATTTTCTTGACTAATAGGAATAGAACCTATAGTTTTAGGTGCAGTTATTTCATCTATATCATCTGAGTCGTCTTCCTCTTCAATGTCAAATCTTGTTTGAGGTTTTTCGAAAGCATTATCTATATGTCCATTTTCAATAATATTTAATATGGATTCTTTGTAACGGTTTCTCAGTTTGTCAAGCGGCTCATTGTTATGCTTTCTAAGAATCATCTTCTCCATTATGCTACAAGCATTCCAAAGAAGAGTATAGTTCTCTTTGTTTGAAGATAATCGACTGATAATATCTACTTTGAGTATCTCATAATTTTCAAGAGACTTCCCCGACGTATTCATTCTCTCAAAATAAGTGTTCAAGTCTTTTGATGAATATTCATCTGGAAGTTCAGAAAGAAAAAAGGTAAGATGATGGAATATATATTCTCCAAACTTTTTCTCTTGTTTTTTATCTAATTTTTTATTTAAATATGTTGAGATATATTCTAAGCCTTTTTCCATTTTTTGGTTTGTATAGGAATATTCTTTCCCTTCTACCTTTGCTTTAAGGTATTCTTTATCTTCCTCTCTTGCCGTAAACTGCAAACGTAATATTTGACTTGTTTCTTTTGAGACATATAGAAACTTTTTCCACCCGAAATAGATTCCGAGAAGAAACATAGCTGTAAAACGTTGCTGACCATCAACAAGTTCTTTGTTCTTACCTGTTTCTTTAGCGGTTAGCATCCCAATATAATATGGAGAATTACAGTTTCTTGTATATGAGGAGTACAGGTCATCAAGAAGCTGGACTATCTGTTCTTCACCCCACTCAAATAATCTCTGATATAATGGAATACTGAAGAATAATCTTTCATCTTTACTTATTGTATATGGCGTAAAAGCCTGTTTTGTGTTCGTCATTTGTTATGAAGTTTTTTGAATGAGTCTATTAGATAGTATTTTTCATTCTTTTGATAGAGTGACTTTTCTTTATTGAAATAGTCTTCTCTAATACCATTCAGATTCTTGTCGAAACAAGGAAGGCGTTTAATTATATTCTGCGTATCAGCAAGGAAGAATGTTGGAGATGTAGCTTGGTTTATCATGCTTATTATCCCTAACTCACCAGCTTTGTCCATGATAGACTGCTTGTTAGCTTTGCTTTTTTCGTACCTGTATTGGGACACTATTCTTGTTATGCAAGTTAATGCCTCAGAAAGATATTGATCTCCAAATTTCAAATAGTATGCAAACAAGAAAGTTGCTATCACATCACCATACCACCAGTGAGTTCTCTTCTTTCCTTCAGAAGAGTTTACCAATCCTGAGCATGAAATAGTTTCCCAGAGTATGTGGTATTGTTTTGTCTCGGAGAAAAGATTATAATATTGAATAAACTTATTGACAAAAGCAAAGAAATGTGTGCCACCTTGAATAGGATCCATAAAATCGAATTTCTCGCCAAAAGGAGGAATTTCTGGTATTGTTGGAGCGGCCTCAAATTCATTTTTAACTCTGTTTGGTTCTTTGATATACCAATATTGATTACGTGTCCATTTACGCAGACAATAGATGTATATACCGAGTATAATAGATACACTTTTATCACCATTATCACGTTCGCTCTTCACAAGGAGTTCGTCCCACATCTTAGCTAAATGACGTTGCTGAGATTCATAGTTCTCAGGGATATATCTTAGATGATGAGACTTTAATAACTCGTAATCCGTCAATGCCTTTCCTCTGGCATTTTGGGTCGAAAAGAATGTGTATGCAAGTTCAAGAGAAGAATCTTGAAGCACTAATACATCAAAGGAGACTTCTTTAAGGATTCTGTTTGCTATATCAATACGTTTTTCAGGATAATACCTGTCAAGATACGTTTCTATGAGATATCTGTTATATCCCACGTATTTTTGGGCTTCAACAGAATCAAAACTTTCATTCAGCAGTTGAATTTTGTTTTTACCCATAGCACGTAGAATGAGTGCCAGTGTAACAGTCCTCTGTTGGCCGTCGATAATGTCATAATCATCCCCTTTCTTTTGAAGGATCAATGTTCCTAAATGGTATCTATGACCTCTTAAAGAAAAAATATCATCCAGCAGAAGTTCTACATTTTTCTGTGGCCAACAGTATATACGCTGATAATTTGGTATTCTTAGTTTCAAAGAAAATACATCTTGTAATAACATAGTTTCAAGAATAACATTATTACCTTCTTCTGTGATAAATTCTTTGTTAACAGAAGATTCCATAGATACGTTGGTGCCAACTGACGGAACAAAATGATCATCCTTTTCATGATTATCATTGTTTACGTTATATGTGTTCAAGAAATCTTCAATCAAAGGGTCAATCATTTCAATGAATTTTGTAAGACAATCTGCCAAATCAAGAGTATATTCAATCACGTATTCATAACGTAACCTGCCCTGTTTCTTTCTATACCAGTGATGCCATGAATAATCCCCCGATTGTGTACTAATTTTATTACGGAGATATTGATATAATTCCTGATTAAATGGACTGCCGTGATCACCTTCTAAATGAAGTTCTACGTAACCGTTAATATATTCATAATGCACCACTTCAGAACCAAATCGTTGCGAAGAATCAAGATGTTGTAAAATAGTAGTTATTAATATGTATCTGTTCTGATGCCGAGCATTTTCATTACTTTGACAAAAGACTTCCTTTTCTGGCCATCTTTTCTTAACGAATTTTCTGACCAATTCTACTATGTTTGGATCAATATATAACATATCTTTATCAAATCATTTATTATAATGCAAATTCAACAAATTCTAATTATATAAAAAATCTGGTGATTAGCGAAAGATGTACCTTTAAGATGTTAAAAACTCAATGTACAAATAACAATCGCTATGCAGATCGGTGGCAAAGTTACAAAAAAATATCAACTATTAGTTGCCAATTCTCAATTATTTTGTACCTTCCCTCTATATGTACAAAGTTTTTTTGATGTGTCAAAATAAGAGGTATCCATGAAAGTTGCCTAAAGTCTCATAGAAATTAGGCAACTTTCATAGGGAAGTCAGGCAATTTACCAGATTAATCTCTTGAAAGATCTGTTTAAATAGTTCTCTGTCCTTGACTGCCTTTCGGGATGGACGTAGAAATCCATTGGGAATGGGGACGGCATAGTAGCACATATTTCCGGAGAATGACAGCATCATGTCTTTTCCGAACGACTGACGTAATTTCGTGATACGCCGCATGATAGCCGGTGTAAGGATTTTCCGTGCCTCCACTTCATCGTCGGCATACACCTCAAACAGGTTTTCAAACTCAGGGTCTTCGAGTATGACGTGACGGGCACCGTTCTTATGTTTGTAGGATTGTATGGAGTGTGCAAAATAACCAATCTTGTCTTCCAGATGGTCAGGCAGCAGGATAACATTCCCTTTACATTCCCCCAAGCCTGGATATGCACCAAACATACCACGGAAACTATGTTGCGAACTTTCTATTGTAGTACCGAATATCGGACGAACCATCGTTCGGTATAATATCATCAGATATCCAAGCACAGGTAAGTGGTACATCGCATGATCCGCCTTGTCAGATGTTACTCCGATGTCATAAATTGATGTACTATGGTCTTCGTCCTGAAACTTTATACATCCATATCCTGTGGCAACTATCGGGTTGTCCTCCATATTAAACAGACCAAAGAGGGCACTGTCTTTAAGCATCCGATAGGAAACACTACTGTTCGCTGAATATGTGGCATTGGGAAACATCTGGCGGAGTGCCTTGCGCATAATCCTGATTTCATAGTCTTTGAGATTCGTCATGCTGTTCATGAGTGCAAAGTGCAACACGCAGAAGACGCCAAATCCTCCTATGAAATAAACCCATGTGTTGCTGTTGCCGCTCGGTTCATACCCAATGCGCCATCCGAAGAAAGAGAGGAATGTGCAATAGGCAAACCAGCATAAGGTGACCGTATAAACGATAATGGTCAGGATTCGCACGAGGATCCTTAACCGGCTGATGCGAACCAACCGGGGGCACATCTCCCTGTTCAGGCTTTTTATGTCAATCATGTCGCGAGTAGTCATTTTCCAAATAGTTCGGTCACGTTGATATTACGCATCTCGCTCTCAGGAATCTCAATCAGTTCCTGCTGCTCATGCTTACGCCATGAGGCAATGATGGAGGATGGGAACATCTCTATGCTGTTGTTATAGTCCGTGACAGCCGCATTATAGGTGCGACGTATTGCCTGAAACTCATTCTCCATCTCCTCTATTTGCCATTGAAGATTGATAAACTGCTCGTTGGATTTCAGTTCTGGATAGTCCTCAACGGACACTTGCAACCGTGTCAGCAATGATGAGATTTCCGTACCACTCTTTATCTGCTCATTCTCAGAAGCCGAGGCGACTCTTTTTCGGAGGTGTGTAGCCTGTTAGGATTACATGGTGAAATTAGATTGCTCTATCAAGAGCAAGTGCACGATGGGATGGTGCTCTGGATTCAAGTTGCATCTGGTCATCACTTGAATAGCCGTTTTTTTTGTCATTATTTTAGACACTCAAAAAACATTGTCCGTGACATCGTGGTTGCAGTCGCGATGCAAGAGAATGCAAGACAAAAACAAGCGGCAAAAAAATGCTGAAAGCTCCCCCCTCGGAGCCCCTTACCCCCCTCTTATATCTGTC
>CAMWKM010000114.1 GCA_947174835.1 uncultured Prevotella sp. | reverse complement strand
CTATATCCGCTGTCCGCTACGCTATTATTACAAATATGAGTGTGGACTGCTGGAGCCGGAAGAGGAAGATGGCGACACCATAGACAATCGTGTATTCGGAAACATCTTTCACGAAGCCTCGCAGATTGTCTATCAACGACTGATGGACAAAAGCCATCAAATACTGACCGGCGACATTGACTATCTGCTGAAAAGCCGTGTGGATATTGTGCGAGCCGTCGATGAGGCGATGCAGAAGGAATTAGGAAAAATAGACTCTCTCTCAGGGCTACAAATCATCAACCGCGAAGTTATCATCCACTACCTACGTCAGTTACTCAAGATTGATCGCCGTTTGGCTCCTTTCAGCATCATCGGTCTGGAGTGCGACGTGAAAGGCACCATTGAAACGCCCCATATCAAGACAACTATCGGTGGCCGCATTGACCGTTTGGACTGTATCGTCAAGGACGGCCAAGAGCGTATTCGCGTCATCGACTACAAAACGGGCAGCCGCCTGCCAAAACCTTTGGCTGATGTAAATGCTATTTTCCAGCAGGAGAATCTGAAGAACCATAGCGACTATTACCTACAGACTTTCCTTTATGCAAAACTGGTCAAGGACGATCATCCGCAAACACCGGTCTCCCCCGCTCTGCTATTCATTCAGCACGCTGGTACCGACAACTACGATCCAACACTCTGCTTCGGCAAAGAACCTATCGTAGATGTGCAGACCGAAAGCGACCGTTTCATTGACTTGCTCAGCAATATCGTTGACGAAATGTTCAACCCAGACATCCCCTACGCAGCAACAACCGACAGGGATCGCTGCCGCACCTGTCCCTATAACCTTCTTTGCCATTAAACTATAATTTGATTCTTATATAAGATTCTGTGTTAATTTTAAAGTAAATATAAAAAAGATGAGTATTATGAAAAGAATGATTACATTGTCTGTACTGCTTTGCCTGCTTGCAGGATGCAGCAAACTAACGGTGGACAATTCCGTAGTAACAACCTTTGACCTCAACCGCTTCCTTGGAAGCTGGTATGAAATTGCTCGTTTCGACCATAGTTTTGAACGTGGTATGGAGCAGACCAAGGCGACTTATGTGCTTCGTGAAGACGGCAAAGTGGATGTACTGAACACGGGCATGAAAGACGGAGAACTTTCCGAAGCCAAGGGAATTGCCAAGCTCACGGACACACCAGCCTTACTTCGAGTGTCTTTCTGGGGACCTTTTTACTCAGACTACCGCATCATGCTCCTTGACGACGACTATCAATATGCCCTTATTGGTAGCGGTAGCGACGATTATTTGTGGATTCTCTCACGCACACCGCAAATCACCGATGAACTAAAGAGCATGATTCTTGCCGAGGCGCAAAGGCGCGGCTATGATACAAATAAGTTGATCTGGGTAAAGCAATAATTCGTATAATTCCCACCATTTATCCATTTATATTTGCAAATTTGTGCTGTTTTTCAACTTAAGTTTTTCCTCATTTGTGCGTATATATAGCAGAAGACAACAGAAAACAGCATGAACAGAGCCACTTTTGAACAGACTGCAACGCGATTGCGTCCTCTCATTCTCCGCATCGGGTATGATTTCTTCGGCTCGGCGGACGATGCAGAGGACGTGGCGCAGGAGACGCTGGTACAACTGTGGCACTACTGTGAACGACTGGACGAGGGACGCAACATAGAGGCATTGGCGTTGAGAGTAGCCAAAAACTGCTGCGTGAACTTGAGGAGACGGCAACACCTGCAAGTGGTGAGGGGCGAAGAGCATCTTCAGACCGTGCATCCGCAGTTGTCTCTCTCACCTCATGAGGAACTGGAACGGCAGGAGGATGTGAGTGCTTTTGACGAGGCTGTCAGTCTTTTACAGCCACGCGAACGCCAACTTTTTGAGATGCGACAGATGGAAGGACTCTCCACCGAAGAGATTGCCCAACAGACAGGCATGGCGAAAGCCACGGTGCAGAGCATGATAGCGATGGCGAGAAGAAAACTATTCAACGAAATGAAAAGGAGGAAAAAGCTATGACAACGAAAGCAGTCAACAGACTTATTGACAAATATCTGGAGGGAAAGACCTCTCCTGAAGAGGAGCGTCAACTTGTGTTAGAAGTAAACCGACACGATGCTCCTGCGGAATGGAAGGTGGTTAGTGAAATGCTGGGCAACCTCACGCTGGGGGATGCCATCTACGAGAATACGATGGCGCATCGTCGCTATCACAAAATGAGTATTTACATAGGATGGGCAGTTGCTGCTTGCATCGCCTTCATGGTGGTGATGGGATATGTTGAACAGCGGAACGATCAGCAGAAAGAGCCTGTGGAACTAATGGCACAGGACACACCGACGGACGCACCAACAATGGTGACGGAAATGCTACATGAGCCAGAACCCGCTGTTGTTGAAGCCACAGCATATACTCCGAAAGTGAAGAAAAGCAGGAAGATTTATGCCACACTTCCCTCTCCTATTGTCATGGAAAAAGAGGAAAAGATGATAGAAGAACCGCCTGTGCAGCCAGCAATGCAAGTAAGCGAGGCAGAAATAGCGCAGGTGGAAGAGGACTTTCGACAATGGCAACTGCGATGGATGATACAGAATGAGGCAATTGATCTGGAAATCGCCACGGAACAACTGAACAAGAAATATGCGGCATATCTGGCTGAGAACAAGAACAATATTGAAATATAGACAGTTTATGAGAACAAGCAACATCCGCTGTGCCACGCTGATCGTGGCTATGGTATTGAGTCTGAACGTATCGGCTCAAAAGAACGTGCTCAAGGCATTTGAGAAGTTTAGGACATCAAAGGGCGTGACCGTCACCAGTTCAACCTACGAGAGCGAGAAGTCGCCTATGGCATGGCGATGCAACATCGTAGAGTTCAAGGTGGCAGGCGGTGCCGGCACCGCTCCCTCATGGCAGGCTGCCAAGATGGAGGCGCTGCAACGGGCTTTCGAGAAGGACAGCCGCGACAAGAACGTGACCTACTTCAGCCAGATAGAGGCTCTTGGCGAGAATGCCACGGAGGAAGAGAAAGCCAGATACAAGAAGACGACCGTGCGCTACAACGCGACGGCTACCCCCATCGTGCTCGGTGCGAACACCAACAACAACGTGGTGGTGCTGCGTTGCAAGTCGAAGCGCTCCATCTATCGCACCGTGGTGGCGTTGGAGTGGCGACAGGACGAGCAAAATGGCTGCATCGGTACGTTCTACGAGATTGAGGGCCACAACGACTTGGTGCGTGCCAACACCGTCTCTGTTGCCGACGACGAGAAGGGCGGCGACAACATCATAGCGCGGATGAACTTCTACCACGACAACTACACGGGCGAGGAGACGACTGCGAACAAGGCTCTCCTGCTGAATATGCTCGAATACCTGTCATCCGATGCTACTTATGCCACGGATCAGGAGAAAATAGTGGCAGGAACGGTACTCCGGGTAATGGGAACAGAGACCACCAACAAGATACACCAAGGCATTATGGAGCAATGCCTGCAGGCGCTGAAGAATCTACCAGCCAGTGCACCGACGGCCTGTACGTCACACTACGAAATTATGACCCGACTTGAATCATACTACCAAGAATGGAAAGGTGAAGACATTTACGCTCCACGGGAGCAGATTCGCAGGAGGATGGCGGAGTACCTCCGAAAGAAAAAACTCGATGCTACTACATTCTCTGACGTGCGTAAAGTCCTGCTGAAGTGGTACAATGAAATGGATATCTATGCTGAGAAAACTTTTATGAACAGCTTGCTGACCGAACTGGAACGTAAGTACGACAATGAACACCTGAAATAAATTGGTGGCACATACATTCGCCCTCTTGTCCTAAGCAAGAGGGCGAATCTGTAAAAATATAAAATATTCCCTCAAAGGGAATGAGTTTTCTGGATTTTATTTGTATCTTTGCCACGTCATTGCTGATTCAACAGCAAAGCAATCAAGTTGCAAATTTAAAATAAAAAATATGAAGAGAATCCTTATCCCGTTGCTTACTATAATCAGTTTGGTTGCAACCGCTTGTGGAAACGATGAGCCTACTGACCAAACAAAGGAGATCAGGATGTATGTTTCAAGTGAAACAGGTGTCATGTATGACCTTTTTGATACGGAAAGGAGGTATCCCATCGAGTGTATGCTCGTCATGTCGGAAGATGATCCTGGTGTCTGGATAACTCTTGGCTTTGGAAGAATAGAGGGCTTCACCTACGAAAGAGGACACGAATACTATCTTCAAGTGAAGCGAACCATACTTGCCAATCCACCACAAGATGACTCGAACCGCAGATATAAACTGGTACGCATCCTTGACGACCGCGAAATTGTTGAGCCAGAAACTCCGGAGGTGAAAGAAATCAAGACAGAAGCTGATATAGAATACTATGATTCCTGTCCCATCAATAAGTATGAGATAAGTTCTGTGTTCACCATCGACGAATCCAATAATATATCAGCTTCCAACTTTGCAACAAGTATGCCATACGACTTGCGTCGTATCTATCTTGAAAATATATTGGATAAAGCTAACCCTAATTTCTTAAAGTATAACAGCGTTCCTTATATGGCCATATATTCCTATGTCATTTCGCCTTTGACCGACGAAATTCGCCTAATTCCCAATAATTCGCATGGTCCCATGTTCAAGGAGGTGGTTCCAGAAGATGAATTTGAATATATCTGCAATACCTTAAAGAGCGGAGAAGAATTGAAATATGCCCTCGTTTTGGCAAATGTAGAAAAGAAAGGATTGCAACGAGTTGAATTTGCTATAACAAAGAAATAGAATGAAATCCCGCATACGGAAAGTAAAAGTAAGTCTATATGCAATAGCACTTTTGCTTGTCTGCCTTGAAGTCTCAGCACAGGAGAAATCTCTAAAACCGCGTCTTGTGGTGCTCACAGACATAGCACCAGGAAACATCGAGCCTGACGATATGGAGTCGATGGTACGACTGATGGCCTATGCCGACCAAGTAGAGATTGAGGGACTTATCACGACCATCGGCTGGAACTGTGATCCTTATCCGACTGAATGGGCCGATTCACTATGGCGCGTGATTGACGCTTACGAACATGACCTGCCCAACCTGATGAAGCGCAGTCGCCAGAAAACATTCCTTCCACTGAATGAAGAAGATGGGAGTCAGATTATCGGCTATTGGCCAAGTGCAACCTATCTGCGCAGCCGTGTGGCAATGGGTAGTACCCGTGCAGGCATTGGTGTCATTGGAAATGACAATCGTTCGGCCGGCAGCAACTTGATTATCCGATTAGTAGATGAAGACGACGACCGTCCACTCTGGATTGCTGCATGGGGCGGAGCCAATACTTTGGCTCAAGCCATCTGGCAGGTACAGCAGGAGCGTACACCAGAACAGGTAAAAGCATTTCTGAACAAACTGAGAGTCTATACCATCACCGATCAAGATATGGTTTATGCCATGAGAATGAACCGTGCCTATAGTTCCCACCAGTGGATGCGACGGGAATTTGCCAACGACCTGTTGTTTATCTGGGACGAGAGTGCATGGCTATCACAATGTGAACTGGGCAGTAAAGGATGGCAGCAATATGCCACTCTAATACAGGGAAAAGGACAACTAGGCAAGGTATATCCCACCTATAAATATGGAGTAGAAGGCGATACGCCCAGTTGGCTTCATATTCTTTCCAATGGTCTCCATATCCCCAGTGCCCCGCAGCAGGTAGGATGGGCAGGATGCTTTCGTCGTGATATGTGCCCTGACTCGCTCACCATAGCATGGACCAATTGGAGGCAGCCACAGAAAGCCACATCACGCCAATACGAAGAGACTTTCTATCCTGACATCTTCAACGATTTCGCAGCCCGCATGGAATGGGCCGATACCGGTAGAGGCAATATCAATCCTGTCGTTATCGTGAATGAAGACTATAGTTTGTCGCCTGTTCTTCTGACAGCGACCAGCGGCCAAGAAGTAGATCTGGACGCTTCTGCCTCATACGATCCCAATGACGACAAGTTGTCTTTCCGGTGGTGGATACAATCGGATATTGGCAATTGTCCACAAGATGTCACACTGCCAGGAAAAGATTCTCATGCCATCTTAACGATTCCCAATACCACACAAGAGGCAGAGATTCACGTGATCTGCGAGGTTCACGATAATGGCAGCATCCCATTGGCAGCTTATCGACGCATCATTATCAAGATAGAAAAAACAGCCTAATATGAAATGAAGCCTTCAAACACCTCGTTTGAAGCCTGCAAACCATCCGTTTGAAGCCTCCATTCACCCGGAAATCAACGCTAAGACATAACTGCTATCGTCAAGAACTATCAGATACCTCTGCGATGTTTGGGTGTTTTTCTCATTTATGTGCCATTTTTTACGCAAAGATCGCAACAACCAACAAAACGATATAAAACTTTCCTCAATGCTATTTCTGACCAATTAGTTCTTTCAGTTTCATTTTATATTCCCATGGCAACATTTGAGTGAAACACTGTATAATATTGAAGATCGAATAACTAATGCTGTGTTTTAACTGACTATATAGACAATTACTGAACTGATACTCCATTATGCATTTGCATAAATTGCCTTTGTCTTGTTTATCATTTATGTATTTGCTAAGTTGCGCAGGGGGATTTTCCGATGTTTTTGTGATTATGCTCACGATATGACCATTGTCCATCCTGACGGTAGAGACATGTGCATATCCTTTTAGAAGATTTGTGATGTTTATATGCTCAGTCTTATTCCATAAGATAAAATCCCCCTCTTCTTCGCTGATATTATATTGATGAAATCCCTTATATCTTTCCAGTTCTGCCTCGTTAGGATGGTGGTTCAAGTAAAGGATCCCTCCCAAAGATAGCACAGAAAGAGCTTCAACAATGCCCTTCACAGGAGTTGAGGAGTGGTCTAAGGCATTCTGACAGGTAATTAAACAAGCGCTATTTGCTGGAATAAATGCTGAGAGGAACTCTGAGATTCCAAATTCTATTTCAGGAAGATTCTTCTTGTATTTTTCCAAAATGTGATTGTAATGGTATGCCAAAGGATCAATATAATGAACTTCAAGAGGGAGTAGCCGTCCGTTCTCTTCTATATAGTTCCAATGGCATAGCTCATATCAGAGGGCGTAGTCAAAGATTGCTGCAAGTAAAAAAAATGGAAAAGTTTGGAGAATATTTTAAAACTCCCTATCTCCAAATTTTAAACCTAGGCCTAATGGACATTTTGAGTGATGAGTTATCCCTAAAAAGTATCTAATGGACATTTCGGGTGATAGGCCTCCATCTTAATAGTGTCTGCTTAGGTTATTCATCAATAAGCTTCTTTCTGTTCTCCTTACTTAATCCGCTGTGTACTCGTAGTTTTGTCTTGATGTCAGCGAATATTCCCTCCAGTCCATTGTTGGTGTTTGGAAGCCCGATGTTGGGATGGTCATAGAACGTCCACAGCAGAGGCATATTGCGCATAATGCTCAGGTATGCGCTACGTAGTCTTGTCGCATATATGGCGGTGTCTTCTTCCTGAGGCGCTTGTCATGGACACGCTCATTGACAACCTCCTTGTTCCGTTCATACCATTCGTTAAACGCACCGACAAAACTCTCCTTGTCCATTTTTGTCATATTGTTTACGAGGCTTAGCAACTCCTTTGAGAAATCCAAGTCCGGCTCCCGTGTCAGGTAATGCCGCACTGTGAGCATCTGATAACTGGCACAGCTGAACGGGACAGGGCCTGAGTGCCTGTGCAAGCCCGCGCATCCCGGTCTACGACTGCGCCATATATCCTGAAGCCGTTCTCCTTCAACCATTGAACACCCTCCATGTAGGATGCTATCGTCTCGTGAGTCACATACTTGCGCCACAGGACTTTCTTCCTCAGGGCATCCTTGATGACCATCAGGCCAAAGCCGCGCCCCCAGTATGTAGTATCCATCTGAATGACGACGTGTTTGTACCTGGATATCTTCCGAACGTACCGCATACCCTTAAGGTCTCGGCGAATGGTCTTCTCATTAACGCCATACTTGCAGGCAAGCTGCGCTACCGTTTGCTTGCCCTCGATGTAATCCGTAATCACCTGTGACTTGTCGCGGTGCTCGCCACCTGAGAAACGACGGCCGCACACCTTGCACTTGTACAATTGTTTTCGGCCCCGGACACCATTACGGACCACATCGGAGGAGCCACAGAAAAAGCATTTTTTT
>CAMWKM010000113.1 GCA_947174835.1 uncultured Prevotella sp. | reverse complement strand
ATATAAATGAGAATTTATATAGATAGAATGGAGTTAAAGACTCTAAAACATAAATCATAAATTTCTTATGGCGAAGAAAAATGTAACATATCGTGTCTTCATCATCAAAAATGAAGAACTTACTCATGACGCTACAGATCTCAAAGATGTTTTGCGGACAAAGCTGGCAAATAGCAATGTGGAACGAAGGCTTATACCTGTAAAAGAGGAAGACAATAGCGAGAAAGATCTTTTGGGTGCTTTTGCTCCTGCCTCTAATGTAGAAGATGCAGAATATGTGTATGGCGTTATGATGCGTTTAAAACCTGCCAAGGAATTTAGAGCTTTGCCAGATAACTTTGAACAACTCGTGGAACTTCCAGAGGCAGATTTGCTTGAATTGCAGGAAATCGAGGGGAAAACGATTTGTAGTAATCTCTATCATTTTATGATTAGAGACAAGTACTTGATTACTGATTTACCTCAGATACAGACCATCACAGGATTCCAAAAGTATTTGTCAAAACTATTGGTTAATCGTACTTACGGCTTCGCCCCTTATATAATGAGCAAGAATCTTAAACTAAAGGATGTCAGCACTGTTACATTCAAAGACTCACTGAGGCCAATACCTCAAGAAGAAGAGGAGAAGATGTTTTCATTAAAGAAAATTGCGAAAGGGGCAATTAAGTTCATTAGTCCAGAGGTTAAGAGGTTAAGTGAAATTATGGACTCTAATATGGTTTCTGCACATATGGTACTTAACTTTGAACGCCCCAAAAAGATGAAACCTGAGGTGTACGCAAAGAAACTTGGTGCAATACTCGCTCCTATCCAAGATTTAGATTGCGTGTATTTTACTCTGAATAATGGCATGAAGCTTTTGGGTTCTGATTTGGTCTTTACGCATAAAGAGATATTAGAGGATGACGTTATAACTCCAATGACGTATATTAGAAGTATGTGTACAGTGCTTGATACACTAGAATAGTATTATGAAAAAGACAATAATTGCAGCAGTCATCTGCATGCTATTTGCACTAGTACCAATACAACCAACAGAAACGACATTTAATATATTGTATGGTATCATCGGAGTGCTTTTCTCTGTCGGAATGAGTTTGATTATTGCATTCAATAGTTCAAACATTGTGAATCCATACCTTAAGAAGCAACTGAGAGAAAACATGCACAAAGTTCGCAATAACTTTCTTTTTATCTTCTTTTTTTGTTCCTTGTATTATATAGGATTCTCTTTGCTCAAAGAAGAATGGAAACAAATAGACATCGTCAAAAACGAGAATATACATATCTACTGTACTTGGGCTATGTCTGTACTTTCAATTTTAGTATACTCCGTCATTGCAATCATTAGCAACTATATCCAGATACAGCAGTTCTATGAGGATATTGAAGATAAGATACATAAAGAGGCCTAATATATTTTAGTGCGAGATTAAATAGTTTAGTAGTATGATAACCTTATGAATCTCTGAATATGCCTTCAATTCGTTTGGTGACTCCTTACAGAGTTGGCACAACTTCTCTGAATTTGACATCGCCCGTTCCAAGTCACCATGCTCTGTTAAATATTTATAGAGGTTGGTGCGTATGAAATAGCGTTTTGTCTTTTCATATCCTGGCATATATTTCTGCAATTCGGGAAGCAGTTGTTCGTAACTGTCGTATCGCCGACAGACCATATTCGGAAGGAAGTGGAGCAAGAACCAAAATTCAGTGCATGGATTCGTTTCTACAAACATCACCCTTTCGGCATACTTCTTTGCACTGTACTTTCTTTTTGCCCGCTGATACAGCTGCATTTCAGACGGGAACTGCAACAGTCTGTCCATATCAAACAGGCAGACGATATAATCATATTGCTTGTTCAAATAGGATTCCACCAATTTCAGAATATGATTGATGTCGCTGTGCTGTGGGAAATCAGGTGCGACCTTGAAAGGATAGCGACAAGCAATTCTCAAAGAGTCGAAATAGAACCACTCCGTTTCTCCTTCGCCTATGATGGCGATACTTTTTGTTACTGTCCGCCCCATATCATTACTCGTTTAGGTTGATATACTGACTGCCAAGGAACGGCAACTTCACTAATTTCCCCTGCTTGTAGGCATTATATGGGGAAAGATTCTTATGCAGTCCCAAAGAAGAAAGGCGCGCAATTTTAGTCTCGCCAAACTCGTCTTTATCAGTAAACCATATCGTATCACGGCGAATGAAATCCTCGTTAAGAAGATTGATGTCGTGCGTGGTTAGGAGCATCTGGGATGTGCCGTTGCTGTTTGCCAAAAATACTTTTATGAAATAGGCCAGCAGCTCATAGTGAATGCTTGTTTCCACTTCATCAATTGGCACGAACCGATTGCTCTTCAGCAGAAAGTTCAGAATCACAGCCAAACCCATAAACCGCATGGTGCCGTTGGACTCGTATTCTTCGGACAACTCATACAGACTATCCCCGACTTTATGCTTGAATGTCAGTTCTGCATTTGTGATTTTCCCTTTTCTAAGCATTTCCGCCTTTGCCTCTTTATCAATAGGGGCATTCTGAATCAGTTGTTCCAGTTCAGGAGTAATCAATTCTTCCTCTTCGCGCAAGACGACATCTTCTATATTAAAATCCGATGTTTTCAGAAAGTTCAGGATGAAATTCTTTAAATCCCCATTCTCGTCTTTATCCAAACGGGATTTCACATATCCAGAGAGTAACATACCAGGAGCCAATACCTCCTTTACCTGTTTGGCAAAATAGTTGTACACATCATTCAGTTTCGTGCGTTCCACGTTGCTTTTGCCAAATGCGGCAAGCACACTGCAATTATTGATAGTATTGCCGGAAATAACGTCCTGACTCTTCTTCGTCATTTTCAGATTTACACCAAAGTCTATGGTCGTGGAATCAGTCACATCATCATAACTGCGGTTATAAAGTTTTGTAGGACGGATGGAATCATAAACGATCAATGTCTCAGAGTAGATATGTTTGGCATCCAATTCAAAGCTGAGTATGTACTTCGACTGATTGATATAGAATACCATCGACATCCTTGTCTTTTCATTCCTTGATGTGTCATCTAACATGAAAGGGACGACGCCGGTTTTCTCATTCCGGTCTTTTGGCATCCTCAAAACCAACATCCTGAAAAACTCAATAGCATTTAATATGTTCGTCTTGCCGGACGCATTGGCACCATAGATGATTCCCACTTTCAGCAATCTGACTCCTTCCTTGACTTCATACGAATACTCATCAGACATAAAAGTGTCTGCCGTCGGTTCAAAACTGATTTTTTGAACTGATTTAATGGAGAAAAAGTTCTCTATGGTGAATTCTGCTATCATATTCGTTAAATTTATTTGTTACACGGTGCAAAGATATGAATAAAATCCCATATAATCAAATTATAATAACGATTATTGTAACAAAATTACAAATTAAACAAAATATATTTATAGTCGTTTTGTACTATATTTTTAGTAATTGACATGCTCTGTCAAGTGCCTATAGAGGCTACGTCAGTCTGGGATAAGCTTCTCTTAAAACAACGTGTATTAAGCGGTGCCTTGAATGTACGATATTTAAAAGTTGTCTGATTTCTCCATGAAAGTTGCCTAATTTCCATGAGACTTTAGGCAACTTTCTAAAAAATACCAAAATCATCGGATCATCATTACCAACTATTGACAGGATGCAATTATCATTTACGTCAGTTCTGTATAAGAAATGAAACTATGTCACCATGCTCTGTCAAGTAGAGATTGGTGCGTATGAAGAGACTAACAGATTTATTGGAGTCACGAATACCTCATCCTCTTCTTTTAAATGATCTCACACATCAACTTTACCGATTAACAATTACAAGGTCTGCAACTTAACACCAATTGACAAGCCGACGATATCCCTGAGAGGAACACTATGTTCTAAGAATTTTGCGCGAATATAGAGGTCGCAAGTACTGATTTCATAGAACATCGTGATGCTCTTGCAATACCGACGCTTGTTTCGGGGTATTTGCCAAGTGAGTTGCTGACCAAGGGCAACATTCAAGCGAAACTTGGTAGACATGAACTCATAGTAGCCATTAGGGTAGCGCCGAGGCTGGCTCTTCCAGAACTCATGCCCATAGACCGTATTCACATAAAGGCTGGCAGAAAGCGGTTCGATGCTCCAGCCTTTTTTGACATCAATGCTCCAAGGAAGGAAATTCTCCTTCACCGTCATCGTCAGTTTGCCACGCGAACTATTAAATTTAGGGATGTAGCCAAACAGCAGATGCGTTTCCCACTGCTTACGTTTGCCGTAGTCCCAACCGAAACCAGCCGAAAGTATTCCCATATTGCCAGCGTTCTGTAGGATAAACTGCGTAGGGATAAGTGCAGCCCAGTGTTTACGATAGCGGTGTATGCGCTGGTCGTATTTAGAAACATCGGTTTGTGCCGTATATATACTGTCGGCCATCATACCGACGGAAACAGACAGCAGAATAAGACTAATAAAATATCTGCTCCATCTCATAGCCATCAGGGGTTATAGTCATGATACGATAGTTGCGATGCTCAGCACAGTCAATGCCGTAGAAGATGAGCCCGTCACCATAGATTTCCTCCACATCATCGCTATGATTATGCCCATAGACACAGCACATCAGACCGGGGAAGAAATCAAGATAGCGGCGAAAAGCCTTGCACACATTATTATTGAACTGCTCACAATAGGGAGGCGCATGCATCACGATGACAGTGCGGTCGAAGCAGGAAGAATCGCAGACCATTTCATTCTCCATGAAGTCAAAATTCGGAACGGCCGCCATATAATCATACTCGGTGGCATTGGTATTCAGACAAACAAACTTCACCCGCGAGACAATGAAACTAAAGTCCATATCACCGTACATATAGCCGTAAACCTGATCACCTGTGCCAAGGAAGTCGTGATTGCCAATCAGCGCGACATACGGAACGCGCAAGTCATCAAAAATACTGCGTGCCCACTTATACTCCTTCACTGTCCCCGTATCAGTCAAGTCACCACAATGAATGACGAAGTCGACATCCGGTCGCCCATTGATGTCTGCCACCCCATCCCTTGCTCCGGAATGCCACAAGTGTGTGTCACTGATAAAAGCAACACGCAACGTGTCCTTTTGAGCAAAGGCCGCCTCAATCTTTGCCTTGTTCTTATCATTGATATTTCGTTCCCCGTCTAAGTGCACATCATAGGGATGCACTTGAAACACACCTTCGCAGGCTGTTAGAGAAAATGCCGCTATCAATAGTAATAACAATCTCCATTTCATGTTGCAAAGGTACAAATAAAAAGCGATAAATGTTTGTCTTAAACCCAATTTTATTCATTTGAGATTGAGGTTGTTTCAACAAATTATCGTATCTTTGCACCCAAAATCATACAAAACAACAATGAGAAAGATTTTCCTGATACTGACGGCTCTCATGCTGACGATAGCGGCACAGGCCCAAATAATGACTCCCGTACACTTCAGTTCACAGTTGAAGACAACTGACGGCCCCGAGGCTGAAATTATATTTACGGCAACCATCGACCCGGGATGGCACGTCTATTCAACCGACCTGGGGCAGGACGGCCCTATTGAAGCAACTTTCTTCGTCAACAAGATGGAAGGGGCCGAAGTGGTTGGCAAACTGATGCCCAAAGGCAATGTCATCAAGAAATATGACACAGTATTCGGCATGGAACTGAAGTACTTCGAGAACAAGGCCACTTTTGTTCAGAAGATCAAGTTCACCAAACCTCAATACGACATTGATTGCTATCTCGAATATGGCGCCTGCAACGATGAGAGTTGCCTACCACCGGGACAGGTAGAGTTGAAGGAAAAGGGTAATCGCCCCCTAACCTCCGCTTCCGAGCAGAAAGAGGATTCTAAAAAAGATACCGTAACCATAAAGACTTTAGACACTGATACCGCAGCAACAGATTCCATCACCGTAATCCCCCCTCTGTATTCAAAAGAGGACGGTGATAAGTTGGACAGCCTTCTCTGGGCTCCCGTCACTTCTGAGTTGCAAGCACTGAACGGCAACAACAGCATTGCAGACAAGTCATTGTTCTATATTCTGATGATGGGTTTCGTTGGCGGCCTGTTGGCAGTCTGTATGCCCTGCATCTGGCCAATCATTCCCATGACCGTCTCGTTCTTCCTGAAGCGAGCCAAAACGGATAAGAGCAAGGGAGTTCGCGATGCCGTCACATACGGACTGAGCATTATTGTCATCTATCTCGGGCTGGGCATCTGCGTAACGACTATTTTCGGCAGCGACTCGCTCAACGCCATGTCGACCAATGCCGTATTCAACGTATTCCTCTTTCTTTTGCTCGTCATCTTTGCACTATCCTTCTTCGGTTGGTTTGAAATAAAACTGCCCGACAGTTGGGCTAATGCTATTGATTCCAAAGCCTCGACCACCAGCGGTCTATTGAGCATCTTCCTCATGGCCTTCACACTGGTATTGGTATCCTTCTCGTGCACTGCTCCCATCATCGGACTGCTGCTCGTAGAAGCAACGACCAGCGGCAACTGGGCAGCACCGGCAATGGGTATGTTAGGCTTCGCTGTGGCATTGGCTCTGCCCTTCACGATTTTCGCCCTCTTCCCTTCATGGCTGAAGCAGGCTCCGAAGTCAGGCTCATGGATGACGACAATCAAAGTAGTGCTGGGTTTCATCGAACTGGCTTTTGCCTTGAAATTCCTCAGTGTAGCCGACCAAGCCTATGGTTGGCATATCCTCGATCGCGAGGTGTTCATCTCGCTATGGATTATCATTTTCGGCCTGTTGGGTGCCTACCTCTGTGGCTGGCTGAAATTCCAGGAAGACGAGATTGGCGGCAATCTGCAGAGACCGATGCCGGTCGCCTGCATCATGGGCGGTCTGGTCTCGCTGGCCTTTGCCGTCTATATGTTGCCTGGCCTGTGGGGTGCTCCCTGCAAAGCCATCAGTGCCTTTGCCCCGCCAATGAACACGCAGGACTTCAACCTGAACACCAAAGTAGTGGAAGCCCAATACACCGACTACGAGAAAGGCATGGCCGCTGCCCGCGCTCAAGGCAAGCCCGTGCTGCTCGACTTTACCGGCTTCGGCTGTGTAAACTGTCGCAAAATGGAAGCCTCTGTGTGGACCGACCCACAAGTGGCACAGATGTTAACAAAAGACTTTGTGCTGATTTCGCTCTATGTGGACGACAAAGCAAGATTGACCGAGCCTATTGAAGTGACCGGCCAACGAGGTAACACCAAGACACTACGCAGCATTGGAGCCAAGTGGAGTTGGTTGCAGAGCAATAAGTTCGGTGCCAACGCCCAGCCCTTCTACGTGATACTCGACCCCGAAACGGCCAAGCCCCTGACTGGCAGCCAAGCTTACAATGAAGACATCAACGCATATATCAATTTCCTGAAAAAGGGACTGGCCAACAAAGACTGACAGACACTAATATAAATTAAATCATAGAACAAAACAATGAAAAAACTTTATTTCATCATGCTTGCAACAGTAGTTACGTTGACAAGTTGCTTATCTGAAAATGATGAGTCACAAAAGCTAATCATTGATCCAGTCAACTGGCTTGCTGCCCAATTTCAATTCAAGAGTGACACACTGGAGACCTTTCCACACTATGTCTTCAACTCTGCTGAAGAAATCCAGAAATACTTAGTAGGCAATGGATGGAAGCATGAGGCAAGTTTCGCTATTAAGGAAGACGGAAGCGTAGAGCAAAAACCGTACTATGAGGAAATGGATGGTGTGAGTCCCATAGATTATTATTTCAATGATGCAAATACGCTTACAGAGTTCTTTTATAGCGACGCTGAAGCAGGAAAGTTGGTCAGTAAGACTCACAAATGGGCGTATATAGAGAATGAATCTGTAATAAGCATTGACCCACTGATTTCCGCAACTCCTGCTCCTCGTATAATGCAAATACTTGAAGCAAAAGAACGGACAATGACAGTTGTTCAATTGATAGGTTTCAGAGGACAAGATGGCAAACCACTATATGCAGTGTCGATTTACGCAAAAATGACAGCAAAGGAACTCAACGAAAAACTGTCTCGTTGAGTTCCTTTTTTCATTCATTTTTTCCCCTAAATATATGGCCGTATTTTTTTCGATTATCTTTTGGTCTCGAATTGATTATCTTTTGACTTCGGTTTGATAATCTTTTCACTTCCGTTTGATTATCTTTTGCTCGGCATTTGATTATCTTTTCCAAGTCATTTGATTATCAAATGCCGACCATTTGATAATCAATTTTTATACACCCCCCATTTGATTATCTTTTGGT
>CAMWKM010000112.1 GCA_947174835.1 uncultured Prevotella sp. | reverse complement strand
CTTGATCTCCAATTCCTGCTCCAATTCGTCGAGCAAGTCGAAAGGATCGCGGCATTCGCGGTCCATCTTGTTAATAAAGATAATGACGGGCGTCTTGCGCATACGGCAGACGTTCATCAACTTGCGCGTCTGTGCCTCCACACCCTTGGCCCCGTCAACCACGATAATGGCGGAGTCGACTGCCGTCAATGTTCGGAAAGTGTCTTCAGCAAAATCCTGGTGACCCGGTGTATCAAGAATGTTCACCTTGTATTCTACATCTTTACCATCAGGCGTATAGTCAAATTCCATCACCGATGTAGAGACCGAGATACCACGCTGTTTCTCAATCTCCATCCAGTCGCTGGTGGCCGTCTTCTTAATCTTATTGTTCTTTACCGCGCCAGCCACCTGAATCTGTCCGCCAAACAGCAGGAACTTCTCCGTCAGAGTGGTCTTACCGGCATCAGGGTGCGATATGATCGCAAAGGTTCTTCTACGTTCTATCTCTTGATTCATAGTCTTTCAATACATTCCTTTAATGACTCCTCCCAATAGGGCACTTCAATAGCGAAGGTCTGCTTGATCTTTGTTTTGTCAAGCACACTGTAATGCGGACGGTTGGCCTGTGCAGGATACTCGGAAGTGTGGAGCGGACGCACACGACACTGTGTGATGCCTGCAATGCGATGGATGGCCTTTGTGAAGTCGTACCACGAAATAGCCCCTTCGTTGCTAAAGTGATAGATGCCCGGCACGATGCCTTGCTTGACAGCAGCAAAAATGGCTACAGCCAAGTCGCGGGCATAGGTAGGCGTGCCTATCTGATCAAAAATGACGCCCAAATCCGACTTTTCCTTGCCCAATCGAATCATCGTCTTTACAAAATTATTGCCAAAGGTGCTATAGAGCCAAGCCGTACGGATAATCATCGACCGACGACAACCATCAAGCACAGCCTGTTCACCGGCCAGTTTGGTGCGGCCATACGTGCTGTTGGGACAGACGGGGTCGGTCTCCACATAGGGCGTATGGTTGGTGCCGTCAAACACATAGTCGGTCGAGATATGAATCATCCAGCCCCCACGCTCTTCTATAGCCTCTGCCAGATAGCCGGGAGCCGTGGCATTGAGCAGTTGACAAAGCGTCTGGTTCTCCTCAGCTTTGTCGACGGCCGTATAGGCAGCACCGTTCACAATACCGTCAATCTGATGCTCATTGACGAAAGCCCTGACGGCCTCTTTGTCAGTGATATCCAGTTCCTGTACGTCTGTATTAAAATAAGTGTGCTCCTGATGCTCTTTCTCCAGCAACTGCACCTCATTTCCCAACTGACCGTTACACCCCGTAATCAGTATATTCATCGTTATTCAAATTTGAGTCCTTCCTCCTTATCTTTCTTGTAATAGTCACTCAGCATACCGATAAAGGTCGATATCTCCTTAACCGCGTGCTCCGTACTGGCAGACACCTCTTTCTTCTGCAGCCGAAGCATCATCACCCCATAGAGCAAGTTCAGACAGGTCTCTATCTCCCCTTCCTGCTTGTCGGCTCCGCGATTACGCAATTCCACGATGAAAGGAAGCACCTTGTAATACTCGGCATTATAGAAGGAAAACTTGGGCGATGAGAGCAACTGGATGTGAAGTTCCGACAACAGTTGCAACGTCACCTTATTGATTTGCAGATGCCCCTGTTCGCGGCATCCCTCCTCATTCATCATTTTGATGAGATTGCCAAACCAATCAGCCTCCTCCTCTTTCTGCTCTTCATTATAGTCGAAACGGTCGATGTATTCACGCCGTATGCGCGGCAGCGAGCAGCCGAAAGCCCTGATAGTGTCCTCCACTTGCCACATATAGAGCAAGTATTCTGCAACGTTTCGTTTGCGTAGTTCCTGAGCAATAAACATAATATTATTTCACGAAATGCAGGCTGGTCAGCGTGGTAAGCAGAATAATAACGCTCCCCAAAACGACCAACATACCAATAATTTTATTAATGAGCTTGATGCCGTTAGTGTCGAATTTCGCACGAACCTGATCAATAAGCCACGTCAAACCCCACCACCAGAGCAGTGCACCGCCCACAATGCTCACAAATCCTATCGCCATCTCTATCGGTTTGTCCGGCTGAAGACCAAAAGCAAACTGCGCATAGAGGGCCATGAAAAGAAAGATAATAAGCGGATTGCTGAGCGTGACCAGAAAGGCCGTGATGGCATTGTGTGTCAACGTCCCTTTGTTCCTGCTCGGGCGCACATTACGCGTCGGGTCGGTGCGATAGGTAAAGAAGCCGAAGGCCATCAGCAGCAAGCTGCCCACAATCTGCAAATAGAACCGGTTGGTGTCGTTGCTCACAAAGTCGACCACGAGTCCCATACCCAGTCCAGTAATGCCGGCATAGATCATATCGCTCACAGCAGCACCGCAGCCCGTGACAAAACCATACCAACGCCCTTTGTTCAATGTACGCTGCACACAGAGTACTCCCACAGGTCCCATCGGAGCAGATGCAATTATGCCAATCAGCAACCCCTTGAAAACAATGTCCAAGAGGTTGGGGATGTCTGAAATATTGGGTATCGTGTTTACATCAAACGGCATAACGGCTGCAAAGTTACAAAATATTTATGATATCAGCAAAAGAATCCCGAAAAGTTTCTCTATCTCTCACCCCAGAATTTGGCACGACTTTTGCAAGGCAACAAGATAGAATAAAATCTAAACGATTAAGAATATGCAAAAAGGTAACATCGGGGTTACGACCGAGAACATCTTCCCCGTCATCAAAAAGTTTCTCTACAGTGATCAAGAGATTTTCCTGCGCGAGATGGTATCGAATGCCGTCGATGCCACCCAGAAGTTGAAGACATTGGCTGAAAAGGGCGAATACAAAGAAGAACTGGGCGATCTGACCGTGCGCGTCGCACTGGATGCCGACAAAGGCACCATCACCATCAGCGATCATGGTATCGGCATGACCGAGGAAGAGATTGACAAGTACATCAATCAGATTGCTTTCTCCGGCGTTACCGACTTTTTGGAAAAGTACAAGGACAATGCCAACAACATCATCGGACACTTCGGACTGGGTTTCTACTCCTCGTTCATGGTGTCGAAAAAGGTGGAAATCATCACCAAGTCTTACAAGGAGGACGCAAAGGCCGTGAAGTGGTCATGCGACGGCAGCCCTGCCTACGAGATTGACGATGCCGAACGTGACGATCACGGTTCTGACATTATCCTCTATGTCGACGATGACAACAAGGATTTCCTCGAAAAATACAAGCTGGAACAACTGCTCAACAAATACTGCAAGTTCCTGCCTGTGCCTGTGGCTTTCGGCAAGAAAACCGAGTGGAAAGACGGAAAGCAGGTTGACACCGAAGAGGACAATATCATCAACAACGTAGAGCCTCTATGGACGAAGACTCCCTCTTCCCTGAAAGACGAGGACTATAAGTCATTCTACCGTACACTCTACCCCATGCAGGACGAGCCTCTGTTCTGGATTCACCTCAACGTGGACTATCCTTTCAACCTAACGGGTATTCTCTATTTCCCACGCATCAAGAACTCGTTGGAGTTGCAGAAGAACAAGATTCAACTTTACTGCAACCAGGTGTTTGTCACCGATCAAGTAGAGGGTATCGTGCCTGAGTTCCTCACCCTGTTGCACGGTGTCATCGACTCGCCCGACATTCCCCTGAACGTCAGCCGCAGCTATCTGCAGAGCGATCGCGAGGTGAAGAAGATCTCAACCTATATCACCAAGAAAGTGAGCGACCGCCTGAAGGCCATCTTCAATGAGGACCGCAAGGCATACGAAGAGAAATGGGACGACCTGAAACTCTTCATCAACTATGGTATTCTGACAGAGGAGAACTTCTACGACCGCGCCAAGGACTTCTCACTGCTGAAGGACACTGAAGGCAAATATTTCACTTTCGACGAATATCGCACACTGATTGAGGCTGCACAGAAAGACAAGGACGACAACCTCGTCTATCTCTACGCTACCGACAAAGACGAGCAGTATTCTTATATCAAGGCCGCACAAGATAAGGGCTACAGCGTACTGCTGCTTGACGGACAACTCGACGTGCCCTGCATCCAGACGCTGGAACAGAAATTCGAGAAAAGCCGTTTCACACGCGTGGATGCCGATACCGTTGATCATCTTATCCAGAAAGAAGACAAGCCGAAGACTGACTTGCCCGATGCCGAGCGCGACAATCTGTCAGCCATCTTCCAGTCACAGATGCCAAAACTCGACAAGGCAGAGTTCATCGTAGAGGTCAATGCCCTCGGTCAGGAGCAGCGTCCTGTGGTCGTCACACAAAATGAATGGATGCGCCGCATGAAGGAGATGAGCCGCTATCAGAGCGGTATGAACTTCTACGGACAGATGCCCGACTCCTACAATCTGGTGCTCAACAGCGATCATCCGCTGGTGAAACGCGTACTTGACGATGCCAAGACTTCGCTCAGCGAACAACTCCAGCCCATTGAGAGTGAAATCAAGGGACAGGAGGCGCGTCTGGCAGCCCTCAACCAACAGACCGACAAGAAGAAGCCGGAGGAGATCACTCAACAAGAAAAGGATGACAAGGCCGCTACTCAGAAGGCTATCGACGAGCAGAAGGACAAGAAGCAAGCCCTCATCGGCGACTACGCTCAGAAGAATGACATCGTCCACCAACTCATTGACTTGGCCCTGCTTCAGAACGGTATGCTCAAAGGTGAGGCCCTCGACCGCTTCCTCCGTCGCAGCGTAGAACTGATCAAATAAGATTCACTTATTATTACGGTATTTCTTAATCAGGCTGTAGGCCGTATAGAGACCCAGTTCACCTGCCTTCGAGAGGTCGCTGATACCCTCAGACAGACGGTTCAACTTGATGAAACAGATACCGCGATTATAATAAGCTTCCGCCATCGCAGACTCTTGCTCCAACGCAGCAGTGTAGTCTGCGATGGCTTGTTCATAGTCAAGTCGCTGTGCATGGGTATTGCCCCGGTTATAGAGCAGATAGGCATTCTGCGGACTGAAAGCCAGCGCATGATTAAGATCGCCCTGCACATTGGCAATCTGCAACTCGATATTGGTGCCTTCTGATGCCTGAAACTGATTGATACGAGCCTGACAGGCAGCACGCTGCCAAAGTGCCACCACCGATGAAGAATCAATGAGCAGGTAAGTGCTCAGATCGTCAATAGCACCATCGAAATTCTGAATGGTAGAGAAAGCTATTGCACGAAGCATCAACAGGTCGGCAGCCTCACGGGTAACTTTCGACTGATCGATGGCAGCTGTCAGTGAGTCGATATAATCAAAATAGGCTTTCGAGCGCACATCATCAAGAATGGCGTGCTCACTGCTCACATAGATGGTACGCGCATGGAGACGATCATTGGTTTCGTCAATCAGGCGGTCAAAAGGACGACCAGTCCTAACTTCTCCTTTCTGCGGCTCAAACGAAAGAGCATACATCGGCTGGAACTTCAGTTCCACCCTGTGATTCTGTACACGACCGCGATAATCGTTCTGATACTCACGCTCCGGTTCTTGCTCATCTTCAATGACTAATTGGTTGTATTTCTCCACATCCTCATCGCTGCGCTTACGCATCTGATTGGGACTGAGACGCGGCTGAGTGCCATAGAGGTGCTTGTACAAACGGGCGCGATAGACAGTGAACTCATCCTTTTCTGCTTTAGCAGTCATTCCCAGCCGACGATAGCAGGCAGCACGAAACTCAAGACCTGTCCAAAAGTTGGGATACTCATCAATAACCTTCGTATAATCGCGAATGGCTCCTTGCAGGTCACCGGTCTTATCAAGCAATACAGCACGGTTGAAGAGAGCCAGCATATTGTCAGGCTCTAACTGGAGCACAAAATCGAAGTCGGTGATAGCACGGTTGTCGTCACCAACCTGAGCACGCAACAGTCCACGGTTATAGTGACCTAAGAAGTTGTTGGGCTCCAGATCGAGAGCCATATCATAGTCAGCCATCGCCCCACGCAAGTTGTTGCGATTGAAGCGAGCCAAAGCACGGTTGATGTGAAAACCGGCATGTTTGGGCATCAAATGGATAGCGCGGTCAAGTTGTACTTCAGCACTATCCCACTCTTCACGCGACAAACTAATGATGCTACGAGCGGCCCAGGTCTGTCCGTCATAGGGATCGATCGCAAGACTCTTGTGCAGAGCCTCTATCGCCTGAACAGTGTCCTTCATCTGCATATAGACATCGGCACGCATCGTATAGGCACGGGCATACTGGCTCCAGCGACTGTTCATCGTGTCGAGTTCAGCCAAAGCGGCCTCATATTCCTTGTTCTGAATGCGACAAAGCACACGATTGTGCCACAGGCCTCGGTTCTGTGGGTCATATTTCAGCGCACGGGTGTAATCGTTGATGGCTTCGGCATACTTGTTTTGCTGAATACGTGTCAGCCCTCGCAGTTCATAAAGGTTTACCACATAAGGGTTTCGCTGAATGGCTTCCGAGCAATCGCTCTCTGCACCCGAGTAGTCGTCAAGGTAATATTTGGCCACTCCCCGAAAGAACCAGGGTTCGTAAAGATAAGGTTTGGCCGAGATTGCCTGATTGAAATACTGGATGGAAAGCACATAGTCCTCGTAGTAAAGGGCCGAACGCCCAACCATCAGCAGGCGATCCGTATTATATTGAGCGAAGCATGTTGAAAGTTGAACATTGAATATTGGACATAGAAAATTGAACATTGAGCAATGCAATGCCAGCAATACCGGCAGCCATCGTTTCCTTAGAGCCTTTCCCATCCTTTATCCCAATGTTCTCTATATCCAAAATCTGTGAACCTTTACGTTCAACGTCTCACAGGCTTCGTCTTATATCCACAGCGATAACGACCCAGAGTGAGAGCCTTCAGTTTGCTATTGATGAGTTGACGGCGAAGGGGTGAAATGCGGTCAATGAACATTTTGGCATCCAGATGGTCAAACTCATGCTGCATCACACGAGCCAAATAACCTTCTACCCACTCATCGTGCGGCTGAAAATCCTCATCCATCCACTGTACACGGATACGCGTGGGACGCGTCACCTTCTCATGAATGGCAGGCAGAGACAAGCAACCCTCCTCCAATGAGGTGGTCTTTGAGTCGTCGTACTCCACAATGTGAGCATTGATGTACACCTTCCGAAAATCCTTATATTCGGGCATATCATCCGACATCGGGTCAAGATCAATGACCACCAGACGAATGTTGCGGCCAATCTGTGGTGCAGCCAAACCAATGCCTTCCGAGGCAGCCAGCGTCTCCCACATATCTGCGATGAGTTGTTTCAGTTCAGGATAGTCAGCCGTAATGTCCTTCGACTCCTTGCGGAGCACAGGCTGACCGTATATATAAATCGGTAAAATCATTATTTAAACAATTTAAAATTTTCTGGAACGCATATAGTCCTCAAGAATAATCGTAGCACTGATCTCATCGACCAGTGCCTTGTTCTGACGGGTTTTCTTCTTCAGACCGCCATCAAGCATCGCCCGATGAGCCAATACCGAAGTAAAACGCTCGTCAAAATACTCAATAGGAATCTCCGGCACAGCCTTACGCCAGCGATTCACAAACCCACGGACACGTCCCAAGTTCTCGCTCGGTTCACCGTTAGGCTGTCTGGGCTCACCTATCACGATGCTCTCCACCGGCTCACGACTAATGTAAGCCTTCAGCCAGTCAAAGAGTTCTGATGTAGAGACAGTCGCCAATCCTCCTGCTATGATTTGCTGAGGATCGGTGACTGCCAGTCCGGTACGTTTCCGTCCGTAGTCAATAGACAAGATACGGCCCACTCTGTTGAATTTAGCGAGTGCAGAAGAGCAGCCAAGCATCACCGTTGGGATTGAACTGCCCACCACTGATGTTATTGCGGCTGGCGGCTGCCTCAGCCTTAGTATCGAATGTTGAAGCAATGACACGATACATACCACGCTCCTCATTCTTTGCGATCTGAGCATCATAGCCGGCATTCTTCAGACGCTGCTGCAAGCCCTCGGCATTGGCAATCACTGAGAACGAGCCCACCACTACGCTATAGTTCTTCAAGCCGGCACCACTGACAACGGCCACACGCTCCTGACGCACCGACACATTGTCGAGATTGTCAACAACCTGAGTCTGATTAGACGGAACGGTCTGAACGGGAACTACCACAGGCACTTCGGTCTGCTGTTGAACGGGTGTCTGAGTCTGCTGCTGGGCTGCCTGAGCCTGAGCTTTCTCATAAGCTTTCTTATAGGCACTTTCACTGGATTTGCAACCTGTGAACGACATAGCGAGGCAAAGGCCTGCGCACAACACAATGTGGCTCTTATACACATCTGCAGCTGCCGACTACTAGTCGAGTGTAGATCTCGGTGGTCGCCGTAT
>CAMWKM010000111.1 GCA_947174835.1 uncultured Prevotella sp. | reverse complement strand
AGGGGGGAGAGGGAAGGAGGGAGAGGGGACACCGCGTTTGGAGCCTCCAAAGGCACCGTTTGAAGCCTGCAAACCAACCGTTTGAAGCCTCCAAACACCCGGAAATCAGCATCAATACGCAACTACCACTGAGGTACCTCTGCAACTTCTATTGCATCAAACTCGACGAATGATGTTCGCCAATGTTCGCCAATGTCCGCCAATATTCGCCAACGATCCACAGGAATGTTATATCTTTGCACCGTCAAACATGCCAGTATTCATCAAGATGAAAATATAGCGTAAATATGCAAAATATTTGGAAGTATGGATAGAAAAGCCGAATATATTTCGTACCTTTGCAGCACTAAAAAAACAAACACATCGTAATGAGTAAAGGAAAACTGGCCAAGTTTGCTGATATGGAGACTTATGAAAACGTCTTTCAATATCCCTATTCAGTAGTGAGCGACGTTGAGTTCCCCATGCGAGGCCATTGGCGTGAGCAATATTTCAAGAACGACAACCCCATCGTGCTGGAACTGGGTTGCGGCAAAGGCGAATATGCCGTAGAACTGGCCAAGCAAAACCCTGACTACAACTTTATCGGGGTCGACATCAAAGGTGCCCGTATGTGGACAGGCGCAACAATGGCTCTTCAGGAGGGTCTCAAGAATGTAGCCTTCCTTCGCACCAACATTGAAATCATCGACCGTTTCTTCACTAAAGACGAAGTGCAGGAGATATGGCTTACTTTCAGCGATCCACAGATGAAGAATCCACGCAAACGCTTAACATCTACCTATTTCCTTGAGCGCTATCGCCGCTTCATCACCGATCAGGGCATCATCCACCTGAAGACCGATTCCAACTTTCTGTTCACCTACACCTGCGCATTGGTTGACCGCAACCAGTTGCCCGTAGAACTGAAGACAGACGATCTTTATTCTGATGACCTGTCGGATATGCCTGCGTACAGTGCTGCCTCAAGCATACAGACCTACTATGAAAAGATGTGGCTGCAACGGGGACTGAACATCAAATATATCAAATTCCACCTGCCCCAGCAAGGACTGCTGGAAGAGCCCGACATTGAAATTCCGCTGGACGACTATCGCAGCTATCACCGCTCGAAGCGCAGTTCACTGGAAACGTCCAAATAAAATAGTTCTTAATTATTCAGATTATGACATTATATCCAAAACTTATTATGGATGCGCTCGCTACCGTCACCTATGCGGGCACGAAAAAGAACCTTGTGGAAAGCGAGATGGTAGCCGACACGCCCAGCATCAACGGGATGAAAGTGAAGGTTGTCTTGCTGTTCCCACGCGATACCGACCCCTTTCTGAAATCAACCGTCAAGGCTGCCGAGGCTGCCATCCACTATCATGTATCGAAAGACGGTGAAGTGGAAATCGTCACCGAGTTTAAGTCGAAGCCCCGTCCTGAGGTTGAAAAGCTGTTGCCCGGTGTCAAAAATATCATTGCCGTCAGCAGTGGCAAAGGAGGTGTCGGCAAATCTACCGTGTCGGCCAACTTAGCTATTGCACTGGCTCGTCTGGGTTATAAGGTCGGTCTGCTCGACACCGACATATTCGGCCCCTCTATGCCCAAGATGTTCCATGTAGAGGATGCCCGTCCCTATGCCACCAATATCGAAGGCCGCGACCTCATTGAGCCTATCGAACAATACGGAGTGAAGCTGCTCAGCATCGGCTTCTTCGTCAAACCCGACACGGCCACGTTGTGGCGCGGAGGTATGGCCACCAGTGCCCTGAAGCAACTCATCGGCGATGCCAACTGGGGCGAACTCGACTACTTTATCCTTGACACGCCTCCCGGCACCAGCGACATCCATCTGACACTGTTGCAGACGCTGGCCATCACAGGCGCAGTGATTGTGTCTACACCCCAGCAAGTAGCCTTGGCCGATGCCCGTAAGGGTATTGACATGTATCGCAACGACAAGGTCAACGTACCCATTCTGGGGCTTGTCGAGAACATGGCATGGTTCACTCCAGCCGAACTACCGGAAAACAAATACTATATCTTCGGCAAGGAAGGCTGCAAGCAACTGGCACAGGAAATGAACGTCCCCCTGCTTGCCCAGATACCACTGGTACAAAGCATCTGCGAAAGTGGAGATGAGGGTGCGCCGGCCGCAACCAAAGTCGACACAATGACGGGACAGGCTTTCATCAATCTGGCACAGGCCGTCGTGACGGTTGTCAACCGCCGCAACAAGGAACTGCCAAAGACCACGATTGTCAAGGTTTAGTTTCCGCCCTGCTATTTTTGTTTCTTCCGCTTCATCTCGCGCAAGCGTCCAAGTGCATCCTGCCGCGTCAGATAAATCTGATAGCGGTACACAGCGTATGCGATGCTGAAATAGGACACAGCCTGAATCCACAGGGCATACAGTTCCTGTGAGACATCACCTATAGATGCGCCCATAGAGTTCATCCTGACATAGGCTCTCACACCAAAGGTCGACGGAAACACCCACGACACTCCCTGCCAGAATCCCGGAATGTTGGACTGGGGCCAACTGACACCTGAGAGAAACAACAGCGGAACAGACACGAACACCATCAGCAGCATCACGTTCTCACGGTATCTCACGATGCACGACATGACCATACCGAAGAAGATACACGCTACAAGATAGGGAAACATCAGGACCAACAACGGCCACCACTGGGCCAGATGCGGGAAATTGAACAGACGAGGCACCACCACAACAAGCCAAGTGCCCATCAGAGCATAGATCATAAAATAGCAGAGAGCCTTTCCAGAGATGATGCGGAGTGCACCCTGATAGGGCCGACTGATCGGAATCAGCTGCTTGAAACGATTGTTCTCACGGGCAGTACCTGCCGACAGGCCTATGCCCAGCACCAGCGTCTGTTGCAGGATCAGCATCAGCACACCGGGCAACACAAACGAGCCATAGCCACCCGAAGGATTGAAAATGGGCACTTCGTCATAGTCTAAAGGCTGAGCGGCAATGGCCTCCTCACGCGCTGTATAATGGTGTCCCAACTTCGTCTGTATGTCTGCTCCCATCTTCATCGACACCATCTGGGCCGTCTGGAAGATTGCTTTATAGGTCAGCATCAGGCTCATATCGCAATAGACACTCACCGTAGCCTGCTGCATACGGTTCACATTGGTCTCGAAGTCACCGGGAATCAGGTAGGCACCCTTCACCAGCTGACGGCTGATGAGCGACTTGGCTTCATCTATGTCCTGCGCATAGAAAGCAATCCTGACATCGGGCGAAGCATCGCACATACGGATAAACTCCCGCGAGAGGCCCGTGTGCGACTGGTCAACCACCACTACAGGCACATCATGCACCGTTTCGTTGTTGTAGATCCACGAATAGAGCAGCGGATAGACCAATGGCACGATGATAAAGAAGATGAGCACACCCTCGTCGCGCACCACCTGCTTCATCTCCTCTCGCCAGATATAGAAGATGTCGTCTATTTTCTGTCTGAGACTATTACGGTATATAGACATAAGTCAACATTGCATTCTTAATCTTTTTAATGACCAGCCAAGGGAGCAACAGAAAAGCCGCCAGCGCAGCAAAATGGAACCAAGCCTCAAGCAACGGGTAGCCATTGAACACGCATATCTGATAGATCATGTAATAATGGCGCAGGGGAAACAGCCATGACAGCGACTGCAACGGGCCGTCCATGCCCATTACGGGGAAGGCCGAACCGGCCATCGAGAAACTGAGCACGGCCCATAGTGAACAGACACTCATCGACATACGGAGCGAAGGCATCAGACCGTAGGCAAAGATACCAAAGCCTTGAGCAGCCAGTACCTGCATCAAGCCCAGCAACACCAGCATCCAGGGACTACCCAAATGAGGGAAGTGAAGCACCTGAAACACATATAACTCATAGCCATACACTAAAGCCAGCCATATCAACGTCTGTGGCAGGAACTTGCCCAACATGGCAATAAGAATGTTGTTGTCGGCCATCGCCAACCATTTTTTCGATGTATCGAACTTCACTTCATTGCCCAGTGAATAGGCCGAAATGAGGAAAATGAACAGCATGATCATGCCCGGCACTATCATCGTCGACAGATAAGAGTTATAGTTGCTCCAGGGATTGGCAATCTGGTGCAGGTCTATCTTGATGGGTTGCAGGAACGCCTGAATCTGTCCGTCCGTAAACCCCTTGGCTCGCATCGTGCTCTGACCGACGGCAGCCGCTCCCAACGTCGATATTGTTTTCAGGTCTTTCATCAGCAGAGCACCTGAAGCCAACGTCGTATAGGAGTAATAAAAAGATAGTTTGGGTTGACGGCTGGCCAGCAATTCGTCCGTCGTTCCTTTCGGGATATACAGGAAAGCATAGATATCGTTCTGCTGAATGGCATGGCGAGCCTCGCTCACACTGGGATAATGGGCAACGACCCTCGACATCTGGAAGGCATCAAGCCGACGCACCAACGAGCGTGAAGTCGACGTGTTGTCTAAGTCAACAACACCGATAGGCATCTCCGTTGGCAGTCCGTCGTCCATCAGCGAGGTAAAGAAGAACATAGCCAGCAGTGGAAAAGCCACCATACAGAACCCATAGATGCGGTTCCGCCAAAGGATGACCAGTTCACGCAGGGCTATCTGCCATATTTGCCGCAGTTGTTTCATTCCCTAACTATCAGTGACATTCCGGGGCGCAACCCTTCAAACGGATCCACAGGACGGGCCTTCACCTCAAAGGTCTTCAGATCAAACTGCCCGTTAGCCTTCGTGGCCTTCCACACAGCATACGAACCCTGATCTTTCATGTAATAGACTTTCATCCTGATTTCCTGATTGAAAGCAGGAACGAAAGCGGTAAACTCCGTACCAATCTGCATACCGTTCAACTGATCTTCACGCACATTGAAAGAACCCCATATTTCGTCCATCATCGAGATAGTCATGATGGGGCTACCTGTACCAACCAATTCACCCACCTTGGGATAGATGCTACTCACCTCGCCATCCATCTGGGCTATCTGCACCATCTCGCTGATATAGGAGTTTACCTCCTGAACGGCACCCTTGGCACGCTCGACTTGTGCCTTGGCAGCCAGTTTCTCCTCCTGACGCGCACCATTTACAGCCATATCATACTGACTCTTTGCCGCCTTGACCTGAGCCTGACTGGCCTTATACTGGGCCAAAGCCTCGTCACGTTTTTGGGCGCTCATCACCCCCTCGTCATAGAGACGCTGCACACGATTATACGATTTCTCGGCAATCTCCAGCCCGGCCTTGGCCTGCTGCAACAGTTGAAAGGCACCTTGTACCTGCTCACGACGCGCACCATTGCGAGCCATCTGTTCCATTGCCGAGGCTCCCTCCTCAGCGCCTTGTGCCTGTTTCATCTTGGCCAGCACCTCCGGTGCATCGAGGATAGCCAGCGTATCGCCGGCATGAACAAAATCCCCCTCCTTGACACGAATCTCAAGAATACGACCGGGCACCTTGCTCGACACGCGATATTCTTCGACTTCCACCTGTCCCTGTATCAGTTCCGGATCACGCCCCAGCGTGAAGAACCCAATCAGAGCCACGACGATAACCACGGCAGAAAAGCCAAGGACAGCCCACAGAATATTATGATGTTGTTGTTTTGCTTGCGTTGACATATATTGAGAATTTTATTTTTATTGGAGTTAATATTATTGTAAGTGACCCAGCGACTTCTGCAAATCCACCTGACTGAGCTTGACATCTATCTCGGCATCAATCTTCTGCGACTGGGCCTGTAGCCAAGCGGTCTGGGCTTCCATCACCACAGTAGGCGCAATCACGCCCTCGTTAAATCCCAAGTTAGCCGTACGGAGGTTCTCGTCAGCCCGTTCTATGGCTGCCAGTGCCATCGCCAGACGCTTGTTGGCCTCGTCGACCTTGAACGTATTCTGATTGACTTGCAGTTCTATCTTTTCGCGTACTTCCTCCAGTTCCAAGTTAGCAATAGCCGTAGCACCCTTTGAGGCACGCACCTTATAGGCCACATCACCCCAGTTCCAAACGGGAATACGCACCAGCACACCCACATTCCAGAAACCGCCGAACTTCTTCTGAAAGCCATTCAGCACATTGGGATTACTCACGGCATAGCCACCCATCAGGGCCACCTGCGGCAGATTGCCGGCCTTCAGGATATTGGTCACCTGCTTGCTCATATCGACTGAGTTGCCCAACATCTTCAACTCCGGACGGTTCTCAATGGCCTGCTCTACCTCCGGCTTTGGCAGGATAGTCATCACGGCTAAGTTCTCCGAATCCTCGTCGACCAGCGTGATAGCCTCGTTCGTCGGCAGACCTATCATCTGGCAGAGCAGCATTTTCGACAGCACCAGCCCATTATCGACCTTCTGCAACGTCATTTCGGCCTCGTTGACCTTCACGCTGACGCTCAATCCGTCGCTGCGAGTGGCCACTCCCTCCTCTATCATACGCTGCATATCGTGGTCAAATTTCTTAATCAGTTCCAGATAACTCTCTGCCAATTTCTTTTTATGCTTCAGCGACACCACTTGCCAGTAGGCCTGATCGGTGGAATACAGCACACTCTGCCTACGGGCATCGGCAGAATTGATGCTCATCTGCTCGTTGATGTCGGCCAGACGGTTCAGGGCCACGAGGCCTCCACCCATGAATATGGGCTGAGTGACCATCACCGAACCGGCCCACACGTTGCGGGTATCGGTGCGGAGCGCATCCACGAGGTTTTGGCCAACGCCATTCAGCATGGTCGCTGCGTGAGCCATTCCCTGCTGCGTTTCCCCGGCTATCTGCTGGAACAACTCTGCGGGTATGCCCAACTGACCCAATACTGCCCCCATCTGTTCAAGCGTGCCGCCCATCGTCGAACCCAGCGAACTCATGACACCGGTTCCTATATTCGGCAGAGCACTCTTCTGTTGGTCATTCAGTAACGACACTTCCTCACTCGTATGCAGATAGGTACCGATGGCACTGACGTGAGGCAGATATTTCGTGCGGGCCGACTTTCTCAGGTTGGCAGCCACTTCCTGCTTCAGTTGCGACACCCCCATCTGCTTATTGTTGCGCAGGGCCATCGCTCTACAACTGTCGAGACTCAGCAGTTGCTGCGCCCCGATGGGCAGACTGCCGACAGTCAAGAGCCAAAAACCAAAGGCAAGATACTTCTTCATATCTTTAGTTGAATGTAAATGTTCTCGTTCCAATCATACTGCCATCCGAGAAGATGCTGACACGATACTCTCCCGCCTCCAGATACTCAGCCACCTGCCAGTTGGCTGTCACGTTCAGTTCCTCACCGGCATACTCCACGACACGCTTCATCGAATACTCCAACTGACGGTTCTCGTAAGGGAAAGTGCCCTCAGTCAACACAGCACCGGTCGGTGTCTGGATGCGAACATAAAGTGTACGGTTACCGTTAGTGGCCGTCACGTTGCGGGAGATGGTGAAGTTCACCTGAATAGTCTTGCAGTCCTTCATCTTCTTCACCGACTTGCCACGCTTGTTCAGTGCCGTCATCGTGATGCCCGTAGCATCCAACTGGGCAGCAATAGCCACCTTCTCCGTCAGGTTTTGCTTCTCCTGACGAAGCCCCTCATTGACCTGATTCGACTGAGCCAATTCGTCTTTTACGCGGTCATTCTCAGCCACTAACCGCTGATTGACCTGATTCAGCGAATCCACCTGCCGTATATAAGAGCGCAACACCTCACGCACCGTTGCCAACTCTGCTTTCAGTCGGGCTATCTCACGGGCATCCGTAGCCTTCACTTCCTTCAGTTCTTTCAGCAACTGTTGGGTACGCAGCTGTTCCTGCGTCAACTGTGCTATCAGCGAGTCGTTGTTGATCTGCGATATCATCTCACCATATTGCACCGTGAGACGCTCATAATCGTTCTCCATCTCCTGCTTGTCCAGTTCGGCCAGTTCCTTGAGTTCCTGCAGTTCCTGATTCTCCCCCTTCAGTCCTTCCCTGTCAAGAAGAGCCAACACAAGCGCCACTCCCAGTCCTATCACGAAGACAGCCAAGCCGATCATAACGACCAATTGTTTCTTATTCATATCCAATTTATTTTTGCAATTTTGGCTGCAAAGATAGCATTTTCCCGCGAAACATCCAAACAAATCATTACAAACGCCCCTTATAATTAATATTATTTGACCTGTTGGATGAATCAACTTATAAAAACATTTTATTCATCTTTCTTTTTCAACCTTTTAATAACTCTATCAAAGTCGCTCTCGAACAGGCTCATTTCGCGGTGACGGTATACAAAAGGATAAAAAGTTTGCTTTGGTTTGCTCGTTTTTTATTTTCTTTGCAAAAAAGTCATTTACAGCGTCTATCTACCTATAGCTTACCCCCCTTGAAGCCTCTTCCCCCCTCTTATATCTGTCCCCCTATAAGGGGGACTTAGATATGAGGGGGAGCTTCATTCGCCCCCCACA
>CAMWKM010000110.1 GCA_947174835.1 uncultured Prevotella sp. | reverse complement strand
TTCGCGGCTCGCGGCTATTCGGCCTGGGATCCCACAAGTCCGGGCTTTATCATTGACGACACACTGTGCATCCCCACTATCTTCATTGCCTACACCGGTGAAGCGCTCGACTACAAGGCTCCCCTGCTGCGTGCGCTGCACGCCGTGGACAAGGCTGCCACCGAGGTTTGCCAGTATTTCTACGACGACGTGAAGAAAGTACAGGTAAATCTGGGCTGGGAACAGGAGTATTTTCTTGTGGATGCGGGACTCTATTCGGCTCGCCCCGACCTGCTGATGACGGGGCGCACACTGATGGGACACGAAAGTGCCAAGAACCAGCAAATGGACGACCACTACTTTGGCACGATTCCCGACCGCGTACAGGCTTTCATGAAAGATCTTGAGATTCAGGCTCTGGAACTGGCCATCCCTTGTAAAACACGCCACAACGAGGTGGCTCCCAACCAGTTTGAACTGGCCCCCATCTTTGAGGAGTGCAACTTGGCCGTCGACCATAACATGCTGCTGATGTCGCTGATGAAGAAAGTTGCCCGTAAGCACGGTTTTCGCGTGTTGCTCCACGAAAAGCCATTCGACGGCATCAACGGCTCAGGCAAGCACAACAACTGGAGCCTGTCGGCCAACAACGGTGTATTGCTACATGCCCCCGGCAAGACCCCAGAGGAAAATCTGCGCTTCGTAACGTTCATCGTGGAGACACTGATGGCCGTCTACCGCCACAACGGTCTGCTGAAGGCTTCCATCATGAGCGCCACCAATGCCCACCGTCTGGGCGGCAACGAAGCACCGCCCGCCATCATCAGCAGTTTTCTGGGTACTCAGTTGACAGAACTACTGAACCATATAGAAGAGTCGGAAGTCAACGAACTGTTTAACCTGGAAGGTAAGCAGGGAATGGCAATAGACATTCCCCAGATTCCCGACCTGATTGTCGACAACACCGACCGCAACCGCACCAGCCCCTTCGCCTTTACCGGCAACCGATTTGAGTTCCGTGCACCGGGCAGTAGCGTCAACTGTGCCTCGGCCATGATTGCCCTCAACGCTGCTATGGCCGAAGCCCTGCACAATTTCAAAGAGCGAGTAGACAAGAGAATCGCGGAGATTATTACAAAGGGGGCGAAGAACCCAGAGAAAAAGCATAAGATTCAGGCTATTCTGGACGTGCTGCGTGAGGACATCAAGACCTGCAAACCCGTACGCTTCGACGGCAATGGCTATTCCGAGGCTTGGGCTGTGGAGGCCCGTCGTCGCGGTCTGGACGTAGAGAAGTCGTGCCCCGTCATTTTCGAGCATTATCTGGACGACAGTAGCATCAGGATGTTCGAGTCGACCAAAGTGATGACCGCCAAGGAACTGGAAGCCCGTAACGAGGTGAAATGGGAAATGTATGCAAAGACCGTGCAGATAGAAGCCCGCGTGCTGGGCGATCTGGCCATGAACCATATCATCCCCGTGTCGACCCACTACCAAAGCCAACTCATCAAGAACGTACAGGGCACCAAGAGCGTATTTCCCGAAGAGAAAGCCCAGCGACTCTCCGCCCGCAACATGAAACTCATTGAGGAGATTGCCGAGCGCACGGAAAAGATAGAACAGCTGGTGGAGGAACTGACCGATGCCCGCCGCGTGGCCAACCGCATTGAGAGCATTCACCACCGTGCCATCGCCTACCACGACACTGTCTGCCCGAAGATGGATGCCATCCGCAATGAGATCGACCATCTTGAAATGATTGTCGAGGATGGACTGTGGACGCTGCCCAAATACCGCGAACTATTGTTCATCAGATAGCAAAGAGTATGGATCAGAACCGCCTGAATGAAGTGCTACAGAGAAACGTAGCCGAACTGTCGAAACTGTCGCAACGCGAACGTGAGATGATGCCCAAAGGCACTGCTCCCCTGCCCTCTGTCGAAGAGGTCAGACAGATAGTAAGTCTGTGCAAGGACATCATCTTCACCGACTATTTTCACAAACGCCAGAGCGACGAACAGCAACGCTCCTACCACATAGGTGTAAGCATCGAGGAATTGTATTGTTTGTTGCGTCGACAAATAGCCCGAGGTCTGCAATTCTGCGAGGAGTGTCCGGAGAATGATGTCATTCAGGAGGCAGAGGAACTGGCATTGAAATTCATCGAACAACTGCCCGAGGTGAAGCGCCTGCTCTACACCGATGTGGAAGCAATGTTCCAAAGCGACCCGGCTGCTACCAACTACGGTGAAGTGATCTACTGTTACCCCGTGATGAACACGATGACCCACTACCGACTGGCCCACGTGCTGCACCGTATGCAGGTGCCTGTCATTCCTCGCATCATCACCGAACAGGCCCACTCAAAAACCGGTATCGACATTCATCCGGGTGCACAGATAGGCGAATATTTCGCTATCGATCACGGCACGGGAGTCGTCATTGGCGAGACAACCATCATCGGCAACCACGTGACTCTCTATCAGGGCGTAACCCTGGGAGCCAAAAGTTTCCGCTACGACGAGAATGGCAATATGCTCAACATACCGCGTCACCCCATCATCGAAGACTATGTGACAGTCTATTCCAACGCTTCTATTCTGGGGCGCATCACCATTGGTCACCATTCCGTGATAGGCGGCAACATCTGGGTCACTAACGACGTACCGCCCTACTCTCGCAGACAGCAGAGCAAGGCGGTAGACACATCATTTGAAGGAGGGCTCGGCATCTGAGCCCTTTTTTTATTTCATCATCGTAGCGAAAGAGCCACTGAGAATGCTGATACCCTGTTCACCGTTCTCACTCACACAATACTCAGAGCGATCGATGAACGGCACGCTGTCGGAAGCCTCAGCACCAAGGGCAGGAGCCTGGCGGCTGCAATAGGGTCCACTATGGTGACCATAGCCCGAATAACGTCCATCCCACTCGGAGGTTGCCACATTCTCAAATTCAAAACGAATATCGCGTGTCGTGCCATCGGATATATAACCGTAGAAATGCGAACTATGGAGCGTATAGCGTCTGATATAGACGGGATCCCAGATAGCATCATCGTAGATCAGCGTAATCTCACCATCGACGATGAACCACTTAAAAGTGCAGTAAGCATAATTACTATAGGGATTACGCAGGTCATAGTCGACCTCATAGCCACGCCCACTGGTATAGTAGGAACCATTGTGGGCAAAGTGCATCTCGGTAGCATATTCCTCACCAGACACATTCCAGTGATTCTTGTAGTAGACACCCAGATACCCCTGCCAGTAGCCTTTGCATAGTGTTTCTGCATCGTAGGAATCATCCTGTTCGCAACTGCTAAATGCCGTCATTGCCACCAAAGCGATGAGCATCATCTTGGTAAAAGTGTAGATCTTTTTCATATTCATCATTTGTTTGATTATTTTTCTATGGCACAAAAGTAGATAGTTTTATTGTAACCGCAAAGGAAAATCGCCTATTCCTTAATAGGGATTTCCCTAAGTAGCAGGAGGGAAAGAGGCGAAAGGACACCCAACCCAAGCATCAGCACAAAAAAAGCGTTGTAGCCCATGAATTGCAGAAGCACCCCCGACAGCATACAGCCTATCATCATCGACAGGGCCATGACCGACTTGCCCAATTCGCGCCACACGATCTGCCGCAACAACCACAAATAGAGGGCAAAACCGAAACCATAGGCCAGTTGTTCGGTCAGCACAGCGATACTGACAATCATCAGGTCACGAGGTTGGAAATAGCTAAGCAGTGTATAAACGAAACCGGGTACAAGCATCGACAGGGCCATAGGCCACAAGCAACGCTCCGTACCTAAACGATGCACAGTCTCGGTTCCCCACAGACCGCCAACAGTCAGTGCGATGATACCCACCGTACCCATTACCAGTCCAAATTCTTGTGGCGATAGTCCCAGTCCACCGTTACTACTTGTGGCCGTCAGGAACAGGATGCTCACCTTGGCTATCATAGCCTGAGCCAGAGGGTAACAGATAAAGAACAGGACGATAGACAAAGAGAGAGAAGCGGCTACTGAGGAGTTTAACGAAACCGACGACGCTGCCGGTAATACGAAGGTATGCCAGAAAAACATGAGCAGATAGAGGCCGGCCACAAGATAGAACATCAGCCGCCAAGCGTAAAGCATATCGTTGCGGTAAAACACCTGCAGATTGCCTGCCAGCATCACCAACACTCCTTGCCCCACCACTACAGCAAACTTACGGGACAATTCACGAGCAAGCAGATGGCGTGACTTCTTATCTGTCTGAGCCGATAGCCTGTCAGCTGCTACATTATGAATAGCCGTCACCCATGCCGTTGCCACAAGCAGCACGGCCACCAGCCATACGGAGGGGAAAGCGAAAGCCAGAGCCGAAAAGAGCAGAGACAGTAGCAACTGGGTGACCATCACCCACTGTCGCACACTGAGCACCCGCTCCACATAAGGCTTCCACCAGAACTTCAACACCCAAGGCAAGTAACACAAGCCGACAAGCAGGGTGACAACAGCCGGACAAAGCCCCATCTGACGGAACATAAGCAACGAGATGACCATCACGACGACATAGGGCACTCCCTTCGCAAAATTCAAAGAGAGCAACCAAGCCAGAGATATGTCAGTATGTTTCATTTACGCTTGCTTTTTCTTTCCAAATTCAGGGTCGATCTTGACGAAGGCACAGACTGCAAACGTAGCCAGACAACAGATGATGGTCCATACGAAGAAGTGGCGGTAGCCAATGGTTTCCTGCAGCCAGCCGGCCATCATGCCGGGTAACATCATACCTAAAGCCATAAGGCCGGTACACATAGCATAGTGAGCGGTTTTGTGTTCACCCTCCGAAAAATAGATCAGGTAGAGCATATAAGCCGTAAAACCGAAACCATAGCCGAACTGCTCAATGAAGATACAGGCATTGATGAGTAGCATATTATCGGGCTGCAAATAACTCAAGTAGACATAGACCAAATCGGGCAGAGTGATAGCCATCACCATGGGCCACAGCCACTTTTTCAGTCCACCTTGCGACGATGCAATGCCACCCAAGATGCCGCCAATAGTCAATCCAATAATGCCCACCGTACCGTAGACAATGCCCACCTGCTCTGTGGTCAGTCCCAAACCACCCACCTCTCGGGGATCAAGCATGAAAGGACTGATCATCTTGACCAACAAGGCTTCCGGCAGGCGATAGAGCAGCATGAAGAGAATGGCAAACAGGGCATTTTTTTTCGTGAAGAAAGATTTGAAGGTATTGAAGAACTCCACTGCAATAGCCGATGTACTGACGCCCTTTGCCGGATGGTCAGAGACGGGGCGCGGCAAGATAAACTGATGGTAGACGGACACGATAAAGAACGTGACCGACAGAATACCCATCGTAATAGCCCACGACCAAGGGATATTGTCAGTATGCTTCTCCAAAAAGCCCGCCAAAATGACCAATAGTCCCTGTCCGGCAACGGTAGCAATGCGATAGAAAGTGCTGCGAATACCCACGTAGAGTGACTGCTCATGATCGGTGAGTGCATGCATATAAAATCCATCGGCAGCAATGTCATGGGTGGCCGATGCAAAGGCTACCAACCAGAAAGCCGCCAGCGTCAACTGGAAGAAAAACGATGTAGGCAACGAGAAGGCTATACAGGCAAAACCGATGGCAATGAGAAACTGCATGGCGACCGTCCACCAACGCTTGGTCTTGATTAAGTCAACAAACGGACTCCAGAATGGTTTGATGACCCAAGGCAGATAGAGCCAACCCGTGTAGAGGGCAATATCAGTGTTTGAAATGCCCAGACGTTTGTACATAATCGTCGAAATGGTCATCACTGCCACATAGGGTAACGCCTCCGCCATATAGAGCGAAGGAATCCACAGCCAAGGAAAGCGTTTATTTTCCACGTTCAGTAAATACGCTTAATTTCTGCTCCTCTATAATAATAGAGCAGGATGTCATCATAACTATACCCCTTCTCGCCCATCACGGCAGCACCAATCTGACACAGACCGACACCATGTCCCCAACCGCGACCATGAAGGATGAAGCGTCCATCGCGCTTCTCCACATCGAAAGCCGAACTGTAGAGATGGGTCTCGCTGAGGGCACGGCGAATCTCCAATTCTTTGCCGATGGTGAAAGTGCGCTTTGTACCGACAATCTGCAAACGCCAAATGCGGCCACTCTTGCCACGATCCAGCGGTATCAAATCCTGAATGTCACCTAAATCGAGCTTAGTCTTACGATTGACGAGTTCCGTGAGTTCCTCCTGCGTATATTCCACCCGCCAATAGTAAAAGTCGGGTGTCTCCTGATCATAGTCATTAAGCACTTGCGAGAGGATACGATGGTCATTGGTATGGCAAAAAGGGTCGCAGACCGATGCCAGATAATGTTTGGGCGCATCCTCCCAGCAAGTCTGGAACTCCTCAGTCTGACCACCGCAACATTTCGAGAAGCGTGCATCGCAAAGTTCGCCCTCATACATCAGCACCTGACCATGTGTAGCCTTGACAGCCTCGGCCACCTGAGGCAACGAAGCACGCGTGATACCCTGATAACGCTGACAATGGTCATCGGCACAAACATCGAAGAGCGTATGATCCTCACGGTCGTACCAACGCAGCAACTCATCCTCTTTCTTGATAAACGAGAAGAAACCATTTTCCTTCTTCTCACCCCGTTCTTCCCGCCGCTTCCTCTGATAAAGTAACCATGAACGCGAAATGACGGCATGAGCTTTCAGCAACTCGGGCGATGAGGTGGCACTCATCTCACTGGAAATGACACTTTCCAGATATTGTTCTACCGGCAATTCGTTAATAGCTACCACCTTGTCGGCCTCAACCACCAGTCGCAATGCGCCACGGAACGTCTGCTGCTCTTGCCGCTCCCAGTGGAAGCCCACACCGATAGTTACATCATTGAACGTAAACGATGCATCGTCTTTCTGAGGCTGAAAACGCAACTCTCGATACTGCTGACCGCGCCAAAACAGACCACCATCATCCAATTCCACCGTCTGTAGACCGGCAATAGTCTCACCCTTAGCAGAATAGTCGCCGTTGAGTCTAAAAATAATTTTCTGGGCACTGATGATGCCTACGGTAACTAACGGCTCCTCATTACTGATCAGTTCCTCTTGACGATCGCGCTGTGAAAACGGTTGTTTGATTCGTTCCACCAAGGCTTGCATACCCTCAGCAGAAATGGCACACTCTTTCAGTACAGTCTCTGCCAACTCTGGTGTAATACGCTCAAAGTCCTCATGGCGGGGTGTAATCAACAGGCCAGCCATATCAAGAGCACCGGGACTGATCAGCAACTGCTCAGAACCGGTTTTATAGTAGCAATCAGGACGGTGCTTTTCGCGCGGAAAGAACACCGTTATCAGTTCATCATCAATGCGCCAAGCCACAATATTTATCATGGGCTCACCCTGTCCGGCTACTTTGGGCAAAGCATGGTCAAGCATTGCAAACATCCGTTCGCTACCACTGCGATGACGGGCCTGAATGACCAGTGCTGCACAGGGATAGTCCTCTATGACCGAGAGCGTGGTCTCTTCATCGCATTGCGCCACCACCGTCAGGTTGCGCGACAGACGTTGCCACTCCTTCTGCAATGGCAAAACACCACTGCTACCAGCCTGCAAATGCGCATGATCTGGGGCTGAGGCACCACAGAGTGGACCATTATAGAAGACGATCAGGTCGGGATAGTGCTTCAGCAACTGCATCATCTCTCCATACAAACCGCGAATCTGCTGCGGCTGATGACGACGCGCAGGGATGGTGAAATGCATGGGCAATATGGGATAAGGATTGAGTAACAGTTCGTAGTCACCGTCCTGCACCTTTGTCAATTGCTCCTTTGGTCTGTTCTCCTTACAAAGGAAACAGGGACGTGCGGCTACAGCCTCCTTGGTAATAGTAGCACCAGTAGAACAGATACGAGCGGGATTGAACTGTGCAATGAAGGTTGAAGTACCTACGTTGAGTTCACGAGTCTCTACGAAGCCCAAGTCACGATAGCGCTGACGGGCCTCAGGCCACAGGCGCAACTGTCGATCAAAGAAACGATCAAGAGCCGACGGTTCACTAACAATAGCCGACGACTGGCGATTCTTCAACTGGCGGGCCTTGATCTCAAGCGTACGCAAGCGATCTTTATATAGGTTATTGGCATTAATGCGATCTATGCTCAATGCGGCATCGCTGTTTCCACCCCAGCGGCGACACAGATAAAGTTCATCGTAGATGCGCCCGATGCGATAGTTACGTGAGAAGATCAGCCCCATTGCATAATCTTCACCATAACTGGTATTAGGCAATTGCACCTGACGAAGCAACGGAGTAAAGAAAGCACGAGGGGCACCCAGACCGTTGATGCGCAGGGCATTGTTGGGGCCGTTCTCGTCGGTCCACTCCTTATGGGCGATGAGTCCTGGCGGCAAAGTGTTCAACTCGAAGTCGCACATTCTGTATGAGCCTACGATCATGGCAGCTTTCTGCTGACGGAATGCATCGACGATGCGCTGCAACGTCTGGGGCGACGAATAAAGATCATCGGAATCAAGCTGTATGGCGAAACGACCGCAACGGTGATCATTGACTGCCCTATTCCAGCAACCTCCGATACCCAAGTCACTACGCTCAGGGATAATATGCACCAGTTGGGAGCCCCAGTTCGCGAACTGAGTATTGAGAATCTCCGTCGTGCCATCGGTCGAATGATTGTCAACAACAATAACATTGTACTTGAAGGTTGTTTCCTGCGATAGGGCACTCTTAACGGCATCGGCAATAGTCTTTTCACGATTGTAGACAGGGATGATGACCGACGCTTCAAGTTCAAACGGCTGCTCATCATAATCAACAGCCAGAAGACTGGTGGTATCGACCAAGGCACCGATGGCTTCCAAATGGCGCGTGGCCACCTGCTCCATTTCTATCTGCACGTCGCGATTTGCGGGATTGACATAATCAAACTGTTTCTCCCCAGAAGCCCGCGTGTCCAGTTCCACCTCTGTGTAAAGCAATTCGTTCAGATGGAGCAACTCACCCTGACGACTCAGGAAAAGACGCAGGTCATAAAGACCGCCATATATATAGTCTGTAGAAGTCGTATCGTGAGCCCACTGCCTCAACAAGTCACCCCGCAGCAGCCACAACGAGCCAAAATCGAAATCGTCACGAATAGCAC
>CAMWKM010000109.1 GCA_947174835.1 uncultured Prevotella sp. | reverse complement strand
ATCTCACACTGTATGTGAAATTCCTTAATGCAGCAATGCAGCAATGCAACAAAATATTCAGAGCCTTTTTATCATATCATCTGATTTCCAGATAATTACCCAACGACCATCTTTGCGACCACCTTCACGTGTTAGAATGCCTTTGGCTTAAAAATTATCCCGAACTGATGTAATTTGATGAAATAAAAGTTACAGATTGGGGGGGGAGTTTCAAAATTCCGAAAAACAGGTAATATTTTCCAAAGTTGAGGTATTGGGAATTATAAATAATGTATGTATCTTTGCATCGCAATTTTGATGTAACAATTGACTTTCGATATAAAGTATGAAATATTTATTGATAACTGCGGTCTCGGCACTCCTTTTTGGTGCCTGTGCCCCTAACAAAACAACGAGTATGAACGAACAGAATCTTACACTTACTCAGGAGTGGGACAAGACGTTCCCATTGAGTGACAAGGTATCTCATGAGAAGGTGACCTTCAAGACGAATTACGGATTTACACTGGCTGCCGATCTCTACATTCCCAAGAATGCACAAGGCAAGATGAAAGCCATTGCCGTCAGCGGTCCCTTTGGTGCTGTCAAGGAACAATGTTCAGGAATTTATGCCATGACTATGGCTGAACGAGGCTTCATCACGTTGGCTTTTGATCCGTCGTTCACGGGTGAATCATCCGGCGAGCCACGTCGCACGTCGTCACCGGACATCAATACCGAGGATTTTCTTGCTGCCGTTGACTACCTCACAATGCGTGATGACGTGGATGCGGAGCAGATTGGCATTATCGGTATCTGCGGCTGGGGTGGCATAGCGCTCAATGCAGCAGCGCAGGATCCTCGTATCAAAGCAACGGCTGCCATGACGATGTACGATATGACTCGTGTGAACGGTAACGGATATTTCGATGGTGACGATAATGAGGAGGCACGCCACAACGCTCGTCAGGCATGGGCGGAGGCACGTACTGCCGACCTTAAGAGTGGCAAGTATGCTCAGGCTGGCGGTGTCGTCGACCCACTGCCCGAGGATGCACCGCAGTTTGTCAAGGACTACCACGACTATTACAAAACTCCACGTGGCTATCATGAGCGTTCGGGCAACAGCAACGACGGCTGGCGCACAACAGGTTGTCAGGCATACGCCAATGCCCGCTTTCTGTATTATATCAACGAAATTCGCACAGCCGTGCTGATTGTTCATGGCGAGAAAGCCCACTCCCGCTACTTTGGCGAGAGTGCTTATCAGTACATGGTGAACGGCAAGGCCGAAGGCTACGACTTCCAACGGCAGCCGAACCCCGTGCCAGCCAACAAAGAGTTGCTGATTATTCCCGGAGCATCCCATTGCGACCTCTACGATGGTGGCGAGGACAAGGTAATTCCTTGGGATAAGCTTGAGACATTCTTCAACGAAAACTTAAAATGATGCAAGACATTTATATTGATACGGTACAGGCATTCAACGACTATCAGGGGGTAGAGACACTTCACCCTCTGGTAAGTGTTATACATGTGGAACGTACTGATCATATCAAGGAGTGCACGATGCACTACGGATTATATGCCATCTACCTCAAGGAGAATAAGGGGTGCAAACTCTCATACGGTCGCACACCGTACGACTTTGACGAGATGACTGTGACCTGTTTTGCTCCGGGGCAATCGGTGACAGTAGAGCCCAATCCTGAGGTTCCTTTTGCCAAGTTCACTGCCTTAGTGTTTCATCCGGACTTCCTCAACCGCACTTCTCTCGGCAAACAGATAAGCCGATATGAATTTTTCGACTATACCAGTACCGAGGCCCTTCATCTGTCCGCTCAGGAGGTTGAGATATTCCGTGGAGTATTATCCATGATTGAACAGGAATTGCATCATGCCATTGACAAGCATACCCGAGAACTCATTGTCAGCAATATTGAACTCCTTTTGAACTATTGCTTGCGTTTCTACGATCGTCAGTTCATTACACGTGAAGAGATAAATCACTCAGTCGTGAAGAAATTCCTCACGCTGCTTGATGAATATATCTTGGACAAGGCAGAACATGAAGGTCTTCCGACTGTTGCTTATTTTGCCGATAAATGCTGCCTTTCCACTGGTTATTTCGGTACATTGGTGAAGACGGAAACCGGTCGTACTGCAAAAGATCTGATCAATGATCGGATTCTTGTCCGCGCAAAAGAGTTACTACAATCTGATACGTTGTCTGTCACCCAAATAAGCCAGCGTATCGGTTTTGAATATCCGCAACACTTTGTCCGGTTCTTCAAGGCCCTGACGGGTAAGACACCTTCGCAGTGGAGGGTGGCATAATCACATTTATACAATATAATAAAAAAATAAATTATAATGAAAGTACTCTTAATCAACGGAAGCCCACGCAAGGAAGGTAATACAAATGTTGCACTCACAGAGGCAGCACGACAGTTAGAGAAAAACGGTATTGAGGCAGAAATCTTCTGGATTGGCAAGAAACCGGTGCGTGGATGCATTGCCTGCAATAAGTGCAAGGAGAATGCGGACAATCGTTGCGTATTCAACGATGATATCACCAACGAGGTCATTGCCAAGATGGCAGAATGTGATGCAGTCATCATTGGTGCTCCTGTTTATTGGGGACAGCCTGCTGCTCAGGCGCAGGCTTTGCAACAGCGTATGCTCTATGCCGGTGGCGCTAACTTCCGTGGCAAGCCTGCTGCAGCAGTGACTATTTGTCGTCGTGGCGGTGCCAGTGCAGCTTTCCAAACATTGCAAATGCCATTCCAGATGTGCAATATGCCTATTGTCACTTCACAATATTGGAACATAGCCTACGGACGTGCCGAGGGTGAGACTGCTCAGGACACCGAGGGACTTCAGACCATGCGTACCCTTGCCAACAACATGGCTGTAATGCTAAAGATGTATGCTACAGGTAAGGCAGAACTGCCTGAACTGGAAGAGTGGAATCCCATGCACTTCATAAGATAGAGTACGATAAATTCAAACAAACAGAAACAGATATGAAGAAACTCATTCTCGCCATGTTGTTCATGGCAAACACTGCTTTGACATTCGGACAGAGCGAAGTGTATGTGACTCGTGAAATCTCTCCTGAGTCGTTAGTAAGGATATACAAAGCGCTCGGAGTGAAAGCTGACGGACGTGTTGCCGTAAAAGTCAGCACAGGCGAAGGCAGCAATCCCAATTATCTCAAGCCTGAGTTGATCAAGAATCTCATGTTCGAGGTCGATGGCACTATCGTAGAATGTAATACGGCATACGGTAATGCCCCTGCTGACAAGCGTGATGACCGTAACAACTCTGCCAATCATTGGCTTGTAGCGGAGAGACATGGTTTCACTGATCTCTTCCCTGTGGATATTATGGATGAGTATGACGAAATACGAATCCCAGTGAAGGATCAGTCACACATCAAGTTCGACATCGTGGGCGGTCATATAGCCAATTATGACTTCATGATTGCTCTAAACCATTTCAAGGGACATCCTATGGGTGGTTACGGTGGTGCTCTGAAAAATCTCTCTATCGGTTGTGCAAGTGCCAACGGCAAGGCTTACATTCATTCTGCCGGAAAGATGAAGAAACTTGATATGTCCAAGCTTTGGACACCGGAGTTCATTGGTGATCAGGATGGTTTTCTTGAATCAATGGCTGCAGCTGCTCAGGGTGTTGTCAATTATTTCAAAAAACAGAAAGGCATCATCTATATCAGTGTCATGAACAATATGTCTATTGATTGCGACTGCGTTGACCACCCTGCACCGGTAAAACTTGAAGATTACGGAATCCTTGCATCTACCGATCCTGTTGCTCTTGACCAAGCTTGTGTAGATATCATCAACCAACAGAAAGTCACTGCAAAGAATGATCCTACGGATTTGCTGAAACGTATTGACAAGCAGCATGGCACGCACACTATAGAGTGGGCAGAGAAAATAGGGTTAGGTTCAAGACAATACCAACTTATCAGTATTGACAAATAAAATCCTCAACAATATGAACAGAAAATTATCAATCTTTTTAATTATATTTACTATGGCAATATCAGCATCAGCCCAATCATTATCCTCTCGTCAGAAGCACTTGGCAACTATTGCCGCATTAGAAGCAAACGGTGATCTTGTCCGTCTGGAGCCTGCAATACGTGATGCCCTTGACGGTGGAGTGACCATCAATGAAATAAAAGAGGCTTTCTCACAGCTTTATGCCTATACAGGTTTCCCTCGTTCGCTCAATGCACTTGGAGTGTTAGGCAAGGTCTTGGAAAACAGTAATGGCGAATGGACGGAAGGAAAACCTTGGAAGCGTCCTGCTGAATGGGATGATGCCCGGAAAGCTCTTCAACAAGGTACAGAAGTCCAGACAAAGTTATCTGGTCGTCCATTCAACTATGAGTTCTGTCCTCAGAATGATTATTATCTTAAAGCTCACCTCTTCGGCGATATCTTTGCAGGCGATCAACTCACTGCTGCCGATCGTGAGATTGTTACGGTAGCAGCACTCTCTGCTCTCAAAGGTGTTGCGCCACAATTGGCAGCACATAAGGCTGGGGCAGTGAACATGGGCAACACCCAGGAACAGGTTGATGAACTTTGCCGTTTCCTAAGTGAGAATGGACTTTCACAGTGTGATGCAGCAGCTGAAGCTTGTGCCGGTGACTGGCCTAAAGGAGATCCCAATGATGCATACGCTCAGTATTTCACAGGCAACAGCCATCTTTCTCCAATCAAGCCGAAGAATATTGAGGAAGGAGGAAAGACCGTTCAGAGCTATGCCAACGTCACCTTCGAGCCAGGTTGTCGCAACAATTGGCACGTCCACCACGGAGCACATCAGATACTCGTCTGTGTCAGTGGCGAAGGTATCTATCAGGAATGGGGGAAACCTGCCATCCGTCTCAAGGCAGGCGACATCATAGATATACCTGAAGGTGTAAAACACTGGCATGGCGCAACCCGGAACTCATGGTTCCAGCATTTGGCAACCCACGTAAAAGTAGGTGATCCGGAGAGCAACGAATGGCTTGAACCTGTAAACGAAGAACAATATAATGAAGCTAACAAATAGATTATTCTCACACACTTGCCTTATTTTAACGGCTATCTTCATGATGGCGTGTCAGGGTGAGGAGGTAAATGCCATGCCTCCGGCAGAAAGTAATAGTGCAACGACAGGCGGCAAGACCTTGATTGTCTATTATAGTTACACGAATAATACGGAAGAGATTGTTAATGACCTCAAGACACTCATCACGGCTGATGTCATAGAGGTTGAGCCTGCAGAAAAGGGACTGGACTATGCGGCAAACAATTATCGTATAGGTACGGAACAGCTTAACAAGATAAAGAACAATCCTGATAGTGAGAGCAGTTATCCGGCTATAGATCCTGTTGAAGTGGACATGAGCCAGTATGGTACCATCATCATTGCTACACCACTTTGGTGGAGTCAAATGGCATCGAATATGCAGACCTTCCTGTTCAAATATAGCAAGGAGATGGCAAATAAAAACATCGGTCTTATCGTAAGCAGTTATAGTAGCGGTATAACAGGTGTGGAAGCAGATGCCAAGCGTCTGATACCTGAAGGCAAGTTCCTGAGTAAAAGTTTATGGATAAACAATGCAAATCATTCAAAGCGCAAGTCGCTCCTGAAAGATTGGCTTATAGATGTCGACTATTCAAATCTTGTTACAACAAACACTATCAGCACCATGAATCTGAAAGTAAATTCCCACACTCTGACCGTTGATCTCGTCAGCAACTCATCAACAGAAGCCCTTATTGCCCTGCTAAAAGAGGCTCCAATTACTTACGAGGCTCAAGATTACGGCAACTTTGAAAAGGTTGGTGATATTGGACATACACTGCCGCAGAACAACGAACAGATTACAACCGAGCCTGGAGATATCATTCTCTATCAGGGCAACAATATATGTATCTACTACGATACCAACTCATGGAACTTCACCCGTCTTGGCAAGATTCGAAATGTAAGTCAAAATGAATTGAAGACCATCCTTGGCAGTGGCAATGTGACTGTAACCTTATCGTTGGACAATGCAACCTCTGTCAAAACGCCAAAGATAACGGGTTCAAATCCGCGCCAGTTATTTGCCATAGATGGACAGCAATTGAAGCAAGTTCCTTCAAAGGAGATTTATATAGAAAACGGTATAAAGAAAATAAGACAATGAGATACATATTTTTTACAATCTTTGCGATGCTTTCACTCTGTGCATGTGGAACAAAGCAATCGGACAATAACAATGAAACAATGAATAACGGAAAGAGTATAGTTGTATTCTTCTCTCATGCCGGAGAGAATTATAGTGTTGGCAACATCAAGGAAGGTAACACGAAACTTGTGGCTGACATCATCAGTGAACAGACCGGTGCTGACCGGCTTGAGATTATCTGCCTAAAAGATTACAATATGGCTTACGGTGCCCTTTGCGACCTTGCAAAGGAGGAACAGCAGAATGGTGAATTGCCAGGTTTTACACTCATGATGAATGGCGAGCCTGTAGAAGGAATCGTCAACTTCGATGACTATACAACCGTTTATATCGGCGGTCCTGTTTGGTGGGGAACTTATCCGCAGGTGATGTTCTCGTTCTTCAAGCAGTATGACCTTAATGACAAGACCATTCTCCCCTTTACTACTCACGAAGGTTCAGGTCTCGGTAGCTGTGTCAGCGACCTGAAAAAAATATATTCCAAAGCAGCCTTCGGCAAAGCATTCTCACTGTATGGTCATGAGGTGAGAACAGAAGCAGGCAGGGAAAAGGTTGAGAAATGGATAAAGTGATATAGACATTATGAGAACAATACAGTCATTACTGCTATTAATCATAACTGTATTTTCTGTGAATGCCCAACATCATATTTCAATTATAGATGTCCATTCACATATTGTCACAGGTGAATATTTAGAGTATCTTGGTAATAATGATGCTCTTATGGAGGACGGCTATCCGTTGCCAACTTGGGATGAGAAATCTCATCTGGCTTTCATGGATAGTGTCGGGATTGATTGTAGTATTTTAACGCTATCCTCACCTCAACCATATTTTGGCGATGTGAAAGAGAGTCGTAAAATTATACGGTCAGTCAATGAAAAAATGGCAGATGTTAAACGTAGGAATCCCAATAGATTTCTGTGGTGTGCTGCTCTTCCTCAGCCTGATGTTGAGGCTTCGATAAATGAAGTCATGTATGCGCTTGACTCTCTTGGTGCCGATGGTATCAAGTTGGCAACGAGTGTTGCCGGACAGTATCTCGGTGATCCGATATATGACCCTCTTATGAAAGTACTTGATGAGCATTGTGCTGTCGTTGTTCTGCATCCGGTCAAACCATCGCCAATAAACAAGAATGTATTTACCGGAGGACCTATATTTGTATATGAATATCCGGTAGAGACAACGAGGGCGGTAATCAATATGGTAGCTCACAATGTCATGGTTCGCTATCCTCATATTAAGATTATAGTGCCTCATGCTGGTTCGTTTCTACCGTATGCCGTCCCACGGCTCAAAGGTGGTTATCCTCTTTTAGTTCAACAAGGGCTAATAGAATCAGTTGATATTGATGGAAACCTCAGCATACTTTACTATGATCTTGCAGGCGGGCCTTCGTTGCAAACTATTAAAATGCTGTTGTCAATTACAACATCTGACCATTTGTTATACGGATCAGATTATCCGTTTGTTCCGATAGCGGCTCTCGAAAGAGTAATAGGAAGAATGGAAAATGAAATATCAGAGGATGTGGAAATAGGAATATATACAGAAAATATTTTTAGAAATAATGCGTTAAAACTTTTTGATATTGTTCCATAAAAAAGTCATAACTATAAATACAATGAAACAAGTTTTCTTACTCGTAGGAGCAGGACAGATAGGAATGGCCATAGCCCGTCGTATGGGCTATGGTATGAAGATCGTGATTGGCGATAAGAATCTCAACAATGCTGTCGCCATCTGTGATGTCATGCGTAATGCTGGATTTGACGTAGAGCCTGCAGAAATGGATTTGGCTTCAAGGGATTCTATCCTTGATATTATTCGGAAGTCTTTATCCTTTGGTGAATTGAAAATGATGGTTTGTGCTGCTGGTGTTTCCCCAAGTCAGGCTCCCATTGAAACTATCCTCAAGATAGATCTCTATGGAACGGCCGTACTACTCGAAGAAGTCGGCAAGGTTATAGCTCCTAATGGTACTGGCCTCGTGGTTAGTAGTCAATCAGGACATAGGATGCCAGCCCTCACACCAGAAGAAGATATGCTGCTGGCATGCACTCCAACAGAAGATTTGCTGCAACTGGATATACTTCAGCTTGACAGAATCCGTGACACGCTCCATGCTTATCAGATGGCCAAACGATGCAATGTAAAACGAGTAATGGCAGAAAGTGTAAAGTGGGGTGAACGTGGTGCGCGCATCAACAGTGTTTCGCCCGGTATCATCGTTACGCCTCTGGCTATTGATGAGTTCAACGGTCCACGCGGTGACTTCTACAAGAATATGTTTGCCAAATGTCCGGCAGGTCGTCCCGGTACAGCAGACGAGGTGGCTAATGTTGCAGAACTGCTGCTTGGCGATAAAGGTTCATTTATTACTGGCTCTGATTTTCTGATAGACGGAGGAGCAACAGCAAGTTATTTCTATGGGGCTTTGAAATGATTATGTTTATCTCTTCTTAATACTATGGCAGAGGAATTAAACAACAAGTATTCAAATAGAGACTATAAGAAACTTGGGGATAGGATTAGGAACAATCCCAAAAATGTTTCAGAATCAGATTTGATAATGCTTCAGTCCCTTAGGCTCACCTATAAGGAACCATTGGCTATTATCTTTAACTCTATTGGTAAAACAGCCTATAAAGTCGATAAAAACTGCATTTGTACATATCGTGTGAAACGAATAGAATCTATCATTAGCAAACTTGTTCGTTTTCCTGAAATGCAGGTCAATAGGGTTGAAGATATTGCCGGATGTCGGTGTATAATGTCGTCCACGGAAAAAGTCTATGAATTATATCATCGATTGATGAAGAACAGGGACAAACTTCCCTATGAAATAAAGGGCACTATTCATGACTATATTAAGGAACCTAAAGAAAGTGGCTATCGTTCAATTCATATCAATGCAGTTTTAAAGAATGGTGACAACAGGCGAATAGAGATACAGTTAAGAGGGCTGGAACATCATAATTGGGCCACTCTTGTAGAAATCACGGATTTGCTTTTCAAAACAAAGTTAAAAGAAAATGGTGAAAAAGCCAGTCGTGATTTGTTTGAATTTCATAAACTTCTCTCAATTC